>CAIRCR010000047.1 GCA_903877065.1 uncultured Pseudomonadota bacterium | reverse complement strand
CTTGAGCGAGTTCAGTAATGGTTTTGTTGTGCATGAAATAGAGGTTTCCTAAGTTTGAAAAATACGAGATTTTACCGTTTTTTGGATGACTTGCGGCGAGTTATTTTTTTGTTTGCTGCGCCAAATAAAATTGCGCTAATGACAAATCTTCGGGACGTGTAATTTTAATGTTATCTGCTCGCCCTTCGACAATTTTTGGTGATAAACCTTTTGCTTCTATCGCGCTCGCTTCGTCGGTAATTTCGGCATTACCTTGTGTCAGTTCTAACGCTAATTTCAACGCCCCATAACGAAACATTTGCGGTGTTAAAGCTCGCCAAATACGATTACGATTTAACGTACTGATAATTTGAAAATCAGCCACATCTTTTAACGTATCGTGCGACGACAACGCCAAAATTCCGCCTACCTCGTCATCGCGTAATTCTGCAATCAATTTTTCAATATCTTCCGACGTGATGCACGGACGCGCCGCATCGTGAACTAAAACCCAATCGTTGAAATTTGCTTGTAATTCAATTGCCGCCAACGCATTTAAAACCGAATCTGCACGTTCTTTACCGCCTTTCGCACGAGTAATTTTTTCATGCCTTGAAATAGGCGAATCGTTCCAATAAGCATCACCATCAGAAATCGCAACGATAATTTTTTCAAAAATTTGCGTGTCGATTAAACGCATCAAAGTATGTTCGATAATAGTTTGCGTTTTTGAAAGCAAAAGATATTGTTTTGGGCAATTTACATTCATGCGTTTTCCCACACCAGCCGCTGGAACTATTCCCCAAAATTTAGTTATTGCGGTCATTTACTTGAATTCCATTGTGTCGTAACAGCGCGTCAGACGACGGTTCACGTCCGCGAAAATTTTTAAATAACGTCATTGCGTCATCGCTTCCGCCCTGCTCTAAAATGTTTGTTAAAAACGCCCTGCCCGTTTCGGCATCGAAAATACCTTTTTCTTCAAACAGCGAAAACGCATCGCTCGACAAAACTTCTGCCCATTTGTAACTGTAATAACCCGCCGCGTAACCGCCAGCGAAAATATGCGAAAAACTGTGCGCGAAACGATTAAATTCTGGAATTGGTAACACCGAAATACGTTGGCGAATATTGTTTAAAATTTCATAAATCCGCCCTCCCCTTTGTGGATCGAAATCAAGGTGAATATGAAAATCAAACAAACTAAATTCCAATTGCCGAACCATCGTCATTCCTGCTTGGAAATTTTTCGCGGCAAGCATTTTTTCAAATATTGAATTGGGCAACGCTTCGCCAGTTTGATAATGTGAAGAAATTAAAGCTAGCGCATCTTTTTCCCAGCACCAATTTTCCATAAATTGACTTGGTAATTCGACGGCATCCCACGCCACACCGCTAATTCCCGACACTCCCGAATAATCGATTTGCGTTAAAACGTGATGCAAACCATGTCCGAACTCGTGAAATAATGTCGTTACGTCATCATGTGTTAAAAGCGATGGAGTGTCAGCTGTTGGTGGCGTGAAATTACATACCAAATACGCAACAGGATATTGAATGTTATGTTCATCTAATTTGCGCCGTCCAATGCAATCGTCCATCCATGCACCACCTCGTTTTTTTGTTCGCGCAAATAAATCCAAATAAAAACGCCCTCGTTTTTGCCCCGCCCGATCACAAATTTCAAATAGCTGAACCGACTCATGCCAACGATCAAAGTCTAAAATTTCTGAAATTTGCAAACCATATAAACGATTTAAAATTTCAAACAAGCCGCTTAAAACTTTCGTTGAAGGAAAATAACTTCGCACGTCTTCTTGTGAGAGCTGGTAATGTTGTTGGCGCATTTTTTCGGATAAATAACTAACGTCCCATGCTTGCAAGTTTTCAATGCCGTAATTTTCGAGTGCGAATTTTTTTAAGTCGTTTAAATCTTGACGCGCTTGCGGCAACGATTTTTGCACTAAATCTTCTAAAAATGAAATCACATCGTTGGGTGAATTTGCCATTTTTGTCGCTAGCGATAATTCAGCGTAATTTACAAAATCGAGTAATTGAGCTTCTTCGTGACGCAACGCCAAAATTTTTTCCATGATTTCAGTGTTGTCAAAATCGCCTTCAGATGCACGCGTCACGAATGCCGTGTAATGTTCACGCCGCAATTCTCGATTATCGGCATACGTCATTACGGCAAGGTATGATGGAAATTGCAATGTGATTAACCAGCCACTATTTTCTGGTTTCACGTGAAACGAGCCAACATTTTTTTTGTTATGTTCCATCTGAAATATTTCAGCACTTTGTTTGGCTTGCGCTAAAGCAGTTTCAGGCAAGCCCGCCAGTTCATTCACGTCCGAAATCAACTTAGTCCACGCATTGGTCGAATCTAAAACATTTTCTTCGTAGTTACTTGCTAAAGCACTAAGTTGCTGTGAAATTTCTTTGTAACGCTTTTTTTGTTTCATAGGCAATGCAACACCAGATAATTGAAAATCACGCAACACATTTGCAATTACTTTTTGCTGTGCCTTCGACAACGTTTTGAATGTTTCACATGAAACAATCGACTTATAAGCGTGAAATAATTTTTCATTTTGCCCCATTCCAGTTGCGTAATCGCTCAATTTTGCTAAACACGCATTGTAAGCATCACGCAATTCTTCGTTATTCATCACCGCATTTAAATGACTAATCGGAGACCACGCTTTATTTAAAAAATCTTCGGCGGTTTCAATTGGTTCGATTAAATTTTTCCAATTGTAAAGTAAATTTGCATTCAAACATTCATCAACAACTTTTCGTGCATTGGCTAATAAATCATCAATTGCTTGTTCGATATATTCGGGGGTGATTTGACTAAAACGGGGTAAATCAGTTTGGTTTAATAAAGGATTGGTCATTTTTAAAAATTTCGATATTCAAAGAGGGGAGGGCAAATCATCTTGACTGCCCTTGAAAATGCTTAAAATCGCCACTACACTGTTATCAACAAATTTTGTGCAATCGATTTCTGACAGCTCATTGCAATCAATAATAACTGCAAATTAAAGCTTTTGTGTAGCAAAAGGAACAATGCTGTCCATTATATAACTTTAGCCCACTGTTAAGACTTCATAATCTGTATTCAAGCATAGGGCGATAAAGCAAAGAGGATGCTTTTTCAACAATCCTGCGATGTTGCAATAGCTGAAAATTTTTGAAATTATCATGGCGTAAAAGATTTTCTAAAGTAATGCAAAACGCAATGCACTAAGTTAATAAAAACGCTTTAAAAACAATGTGTTTTCTGTTTTGATAAAAATTTAGTTTGTTAAGTCCCTGAATCTTTTTGTTCAATGGGGCATAGTAATTATGTCATTTTTGACCTTAAATTTGTGTTTACTGTTTTTTGCCAGTTACTTCATGATGGTTACATCCCATTAAATCAGCACCATCCGAATCACCACCATTCCTTTGCTTTTGCTAAATAACCAGCTGGATTTATAGGAACCGTATCGTAGGTCAAAATTTCACCCAACTCACTCATCGCTCGATGATAAACTTTGCGCTTAAAATAAACCACGTCTTGTAGTGGCTCCCAATAGTCTACCCAACGCCATCCGTCAAATTCTGGGTTGACGCAATGATCAAAACAAACACTCGAATCAGGCGTAATTAAACGCAAAATAAACCAAATTTGTTTTTGCCCAATACACAACGGTAATGAATGCTTGCGAATATAGCGATCAGGTAATTGATAACGTAACCAATAACGTGTGCGCCCTAAAATTTGAACGTGATGTTGTTGTAAGCCTGTTTCTTCCCACAATTCTCGATACATCGCGGTTTCTGGGTTTTCATTTGGATTGATGCCACCTTGCGGAAATTGCCACGAATTTACACCTACTCTTTTTGCCCAAAACACGCGACCCTCGTCATTGCAAAGGATGATACCCACATTGGGTCTGTATCCTTTTGAGTCTATCATGTTGAAAATAACCTGTTTGTTTTCGCCCTGCCAACTGTTCGAAATTGCGTGTATACTTAGTAGAATAACGGCACGGTCAGGTTGTCAATAATCACAGCATTGTTCCACAAAAAAATGCATGATGCCATAGCGTGTTTTATAGTTTGTTCAAAATATTAGTTCTCAGCTATTTTACAATGTCGGATTTTTGGTCGATAAGGACGTTAAGGAAGGGCAAATCTGTGATTTAATTGATTTACCTATAATTTGTACAAAGCGCTTTATACTAGGATTAGAACTTAACGAAATAACCGTATCCACAGAGTTGAAATAACTTCAAATTTTCAAATTCATTGATGCGTATGTTCCAAAGTAAAAATAATAAAAGTACCTATGCGATTCACATTTGCACGCAAATTGTTTGTGAAAATTCAATATTGCCCAGTCAACATCGAAAATTGTTTAATCTATGCTAAGATTGGCGAATTTCACTGAGCAAACAGGGACGATTTTGTGCATACGCAATTAACTAAAAACAAATACCTTAGCAGTTACCTTAAAACGGTAATGTAAAAAGAAAATAGGCTTAAATCTAATGACTACACAATCTCAATCGAGCAATTTCCAACCTTTGCTTTATGACGCTGACCAATCAAAAGATAGTTGTGGCGTTGGTTTTATTACACATAAACACAGCGTTCAAACACACGACTTATTAGTTAAATCTCACGAAGCGTTATGCACGATACCACATCGTGGCGGCATGAGCGCAGAGGGAGTAGGTGACGGGGCGGGTGTGAATATCGATTTATCATTAAAATTTTTTCGAAGAATCACAGGTAATTCAAATTTAGAACTAGGTCAATTTGGTGTGGCAAACTTCTTTTTTCCTGAAGACCACGCGCATTATGATTCCCAAGCCAATGAATTAGTCGAGCTTCATTTTAACGAATTTGATTTACCAATAATTGCCCGTCGTGTCATTCCTGTTGATAATTCTGTTATCAATGCCGCCGCCATTAAAGCTCAATTGCCGATTGAGCAATTCATTTTTGGTCGTCCAGCACATTTACAAAATGCAACGCACGATGAATTTGAAAAACACGTCCAAAAAGCGTTAGTGACTATTGAAGTTGAAGGTTTTACGCGTTCAGAGTTATCGGGTTTTTATCCGCTTTCAATGAGTTCACGCACCCAAGTTTATAAAGGTCGGTTAAATTCAGGCGAAGTGATTCCATATTTCAAAGACTTGTACGATATTGACCACGAAATCAGCACGTTATTTTTTCACACACGTTTTTCAACCAATACCGCACCTGCGACGATGATGGCGCAACCGTTTCGTTACATGGCGCACAACGGTGAACTTAATACCGACAAAAAAAATCGCCTCAGCGAAAACGCAATTGCACGTCAACATAACAAAACAGTGTGTTTTCCGCGTGGTCAATCCGATTCAAGCCGTTTAGATCAAACTTTGAATCGCCGTATCAATGACGATAAGTTAAATATCGTTGAAGCAATTTTAGCCATGATGCCGCCTGCGTGGGAAAACGATACAACGCTTACGACCGAAGTTCGTGCCATGCTGGAATACTTTAGTTTGTACGAAGAAAAAAATGATGGTCCCGCTGCGTTAGTTTTCAATGACGGCATTCGAGTTGGAGCACGTTTAGATCGTTTAGGTTTGCGTCCGTTGCGCTCAGTTGAAACCACCGATTATTTAGCCGTGATGTCAGAAGCTGGGCAAATTGATTTTCCGCCACAAGACGTTTTAAAACGTGGGCGTATCGAAGCAGGCGGAATGCTTTATTTCGATCACAGTACGGGCGAAAGCTACAATTCACACCAAGTTTTAGCGCGTTTAGCAAAAGAAAAAGATTACACCTCCTTACTCAAAAAACGTGCCGTGAATTTATCTGACTTGCCAAAAGTGGATTTGAGCGAAATTAGCAATGAACACGAATTAAATGTTGACCAACGTGCAACGTCATATTCGCTCAATCAAGAGAGTTTCCGTTTCTTGCTTGACCCGATTTTAGCGACGGGCATGGAGCGTATTTCCGCGATGGGTTACGGACTTGCTCCAAATGCGCTTTCTGGCAATGAAGGCGGAATGTCGCGTTATTTTAGCCAACGTTTCGCGCAAGTGACCAATCCACCGCTCGATTCAATTCGTGAAAGTGACGGAATGACTTTGCGCGTGGCGTTAGGTGCGAAACCGACTTTTTCAGAAAACAGCAAGCAGCTTGTTATCGAAACGCCGATTTTACAACGCACACAACTTGAACAAATTCGTCGTCAAAGCTCGGTTTTAACCGTCACGATTGACGCGCTTTACACACCTGATTTTGACAATGTTGAAGGCAACGAACACGCTTTAACTCGGGCAATTAACATGGTTTGTGATCAAGTTGAAAAAGCGGCGTTGAGCAACATTGGCATTATTATTTTAAGTGACGCAAAAATCAGCAAAACACAAGCGGCAATTCCTGCTTTATTGACGATTTCCGCCGCAAATCAACGTTTAGTACAACAAGGTTTGCGCTTTAATTCGTCGCTGATTTCTGAAACAGGGCAAGCCGCAAGTCCGCATGATGTCGCAACAATTTTAGGTTTTGGCGCGTCTGCGATTTGTTCACTCAGTGTTCATAATCGTGCTTTGACGCTCTATTCTGGTGCAGATCAACAAAAAGCTCTCGATAAATTTTCAAAAGGCACTGAAAAATCGCTCATGAAAACGATGGGCAAATTCGGTTTATGTACCGCTGAAAGTTATATCGGTGGCGAATTTTTTGAGTCGAATTATTTAGATACTGACGAACCCAAATTAAGCCCGTATTTTCCGAACATTCATTCATCTGTTGGCGGTGTGCAGTACGCAGATATTGCGGCAAGTGCAACCGAATGGCATCGTAAATCCTTAACCGTTGAAACCGAAAAAGACATTCCTTTCTTAGGTTTATTCAAAGAACGTCAAGACGGCGCAGGACATTCTTACGGCAACACAGCGGTACGCGAATATATCAACATGACCGACGAGCCGATTTTGTATGTTGAAAAGTCGCCCGAAGCAAGTGATTTAGCGTATTTGGATTTGGGTTACGAAAAACGCACACCCGCGCAAATTGATAATTTTGGGATTACGCCAGCCTATCGCAGTTTCACCAAAAATTTGTACACTGAACGTGATGCTCGACCTGCGGCGTTACGTGATGTTTTAGCGTTGAAATTTGCGGAAAAACCATTGCCTTTGTCAGAAATTCAACCTGCACACGAAATCACGAAAACGTTAGCATCTGGCGCAATGAGTCACGGTGCGTTATTAGCTGAAGCCCACGAAGCAGTTGCTCAAGGTACAAACATCGTCGGCGCATCAAGCAATTCGGGCGAAGGTGGTGAAAATTCCAACCGTTTTAACAGTATCAAATCCAGCAAAATCAAACAATTTGCATCGGGACGTTTTGGCGTGTGGACAGGTTATTTAGCCGATCCAACAATTGAAGAAATTGAAATTAAAATTGCACAAGGTGCAAAACCAGGCGAAGGCGGACAATTGCCTGCCATGAAAGTGTCGGTAGAAATTGCGGCGTTGCGTGGCGGCACCCCGAAAGTTGAACTCGTCAGTCCTCCACCACACCACGACACTTATTCAATTGAAGATTTAGGGCAACTTATTCACGACGCAAAAGCCGCACGGGTCAAAGTTGGCGTTAAATTGGTGTCGTCCGAAGGCATTGGCACCATTGCGGTCGGTGTGGCAAAAGCAGGTGCAGACGTTATCAACGTTGCTGGCAACACTGGCGGTACGGGGGCGGCGGCAGTTACCAGTTTGAAAAATTCTGGACGTTCGCCCGAAATCGGCATTGCCGAAGTGCATCAAGCATTAGCGGTTAATGGTTTGCGTGATAAAGTGATTTTGCGTTGCTCTGGCGCACATCAAAGCGGTTTGGACGTGGTGAAATCGGCAATTTTAGGCGCAGATTCTTTCGAGTTCGGCACAACGGCATTGATGATGTTACGTTGCGTGATGGCAAAAAACTGTAATATCAAATGCCCCGCAGGCTTGACCACGGCACACGAAGAATTTAAAGGCGACCCGCGTGTTTTAGCGCAGTATTTTATGAATGTCGCGCACGAAGTTCGGGAATTACTCGCATCGCTCGGTTATAAAAATTTGCGTGAAATTCGTGGTAAAACCGATTTACTGCATTTAATCAATCATCCGTGCATGGTTGGACAGTTGAATTTGAGCAAAATGCTCCGTCAAGTCGAAGAAATTAAAATCGAAAAACCGATTTATCTGGAAGCGAATTTCAGAACCGATGATAAAATTTTAGAGCGTGTGAAAGCGTTTTTAAAAGCGGGGGACGCTGAAAAACTCGTGATTGAAGGCGATGACTTTAAGCTCAACAACAACGACAAAACCGTTGGTGGACAGCTTGCCATTGATATTGAGCGTATTTTGAATTATGAATTTAAAGGCGATGCACCATTTATTTACACGTATTCAAACGGGCGACGTTATTTAGCTCCTGAAACTATCGTGATTCACACACACGGCAGCGCAGGTCAAAGTTACGCCGCGTTTATGAATGACGGAATGGTTTTACATCATTTAGGCACGGCAAATGACGGCGTAGGTAAATCGATGAGCGGCGGCGTTTTGATTGTTGAATCGCCAGGTGGCGGCATCAAAACGCAAGGCAATAATGTCTTAATCGGTAACTTTGCATTGTTTGGCGCGACGGGCGGAAAATCGTTTATCAATGGTGAAGCGGGCGACCGTTTTGCTGTGCGAAATTCAGGTGCAACGGCGGTTGTTGAAGGCGTGGGGGATTTCGGTTGCGAATACATGACCAATGGCACGGTGCTTAACATCGGCGGCTTCGGTAAAGGTTTCTGCAATGGAATGTCAGGCGGTAACGCTTACCAATATGACCCTGAAAACAAACTCGCCGCGTTGTACGATAAAACGTCTGTGGAATTGCGCGATTTAACCGAAGACAGTGATACCGCAAAAGCGCATGAACAAATTGTGCTGCATTTGTTGGAACAACACGCAGATTATGCAAATTCAAGCAAAGCGCGTAACTTGCTCGTCAATTGGGAAAATGAACGTCAACATTTCAAATTTGCAACGCCGTTGTGGTTGTATAAAACGCAAACTGCGAGCTATTTAAAAGCGTCGATGGATGCGAAAGAAATCATTGAAGAGTTGGCGGTTGAATTGGCGCAAACGCAAATCGCGCAAGTTAAAAAAGCCTATCAATCGGGTTCGCCATTGTTTAACGGTGCAATTCCTGCGTTTGGCGAAACAGACAGCGCATTGGCGTTTGATTTGATTAACAGTTTTGCGGTATTCGATAAAGCACAAACAGTGGCGATAGAAATGCTTAAAACTGCGCCAGAATCTGAGCGCACGTCAGTTGACATTGAAAAAGCGGCGAAAAAACTGATTTTGGAACGTCCTCGCAAATTGCAAGATGCGTTAGTCAAAACCACTCGTGAAGCCTACAGCAGTTATAACGATGACGAAATCGCGGCGTTGCTGGCAAATAAACGTTTGAATGATTACAAAACCGCGTTAATCGGTCGCTCGGTGCAAAGCATTAACTCGATGGGTTCCACAGTTTGGATTATTGAGCAAAGTCACGCAAATCGCGCGGCATTGGCAAACATTACGCCTGTTGAGAAACATTTGGCGAGTTTGGTTGGGCTGGAATTTGTTTCATAATTTTGTGAAATTTCGCCGTGTACGCAAAAATATCTAAACTTGAAAACACTTAAACCACAACATAGGTAAATAGTTATGAAAATTTCTCTTGCTTTATTTTTAGTTGTTTTGTCTTTCTCAGCAACAGTAACCGCGAAAGAAGACGAGAACGTATTTTTGTCTAATTCTGTTTCAGT
>CAIRCR010000046.1 GCA_903877065.1 uncultured Pseudomonadota bacterium | reverse complement strand
CAATCGGTTGTTTTGAATTGCAATAAGCAACATTCCAGCTTGCTCAAGCTACTTGGTGAAAGATATGTTTTGATATATTGTTTTGATATATTCAAATTCTGGGTGATGGGGTGCGGAATGTCGGTTGTATCTTTTGGATGGGTCATAATTAGCTAAAAAGCGTTTATTTTGACACAGAATAGCGATATTTTAAATTCAATATATTGATTTTAATAATTTTTTATGCATCCACCCCTTAAATTCAAACTGCCCGAAAGTGTCACGGCATCAGCTAATCAACAACACAATAAAATAAACATGAAACTTATCATGCAAGCAATCGCAGAAAAGTTAATTCGTTTTTAGGAATAAAAACCACATGATTCAACTATTCTTCCCGTGGCTACTCGCTTTATTGCCGTTGCCTTTACTTATTTATTGGTTTGCACCCGCAAAACTAAACGTTCAACAAAGTGCGTTGCGCGTGCCTTTTTTAGCGGATTTTGCACAAAGTGGAGCCGTTAAAATTCACTCACCAAAACGTACACGGTTATGGTTAGCCGCAATCGCGTGGATATTTTTAATTTTAGCCGTAGCACGTCCACAATGGTTGGGTGAGCCTATTGAGCAAGCCATGAGTGGACGCGACTTGATGCTTGCCATTGATTTATCGGCGAGTATGCAAGAACAGGATTTTGTTTTAAATAAACAAGCCGTTGATCGTTTAACGGCGATTAAAGCCATTGCGACAGAATTTATCAATCGGCGTGTCGGCGATAGATTGGGGCTGATTTTGTTCGGTACGCAAGCCTATTTACAAACGCCGTTGACGTTTGACCGCAAAACAGTTGTGACACTTTTGAATGAATCGGCGATTGGTTTGGCAGGTGACAACACCGCGATTGGTGATGCGATTGGTTTAGCGGTCAAACGTTTACGAAACGAATCGCAAAATAGCCGTGTGTTAATTTTACTTACCGATGGCGCAAATACCGCAGGCGAAGTTGCACCGTTAAAAGCCGCCGAACTTGCCGCCGCAAATCATTTGAAAATTTACACGATTGGAATTGGTGCAGATGAAATGTTGGTCGGTGGTTTTTTTGGTTATCGAAAAGTGAATCCGTCCGCTGACATTGACGAAGGCACGCTAATTAAAATCGCTGAAAGCACGGGCGGTTATTATTATCGTGCCAAAAGTTTGGACGAATTAAACAATATTTATATGCGCCTTGATGAACTCGAACCCGTCGAAAAAGATAAACGATACTTTCGCCCCAAGCGTGAATTGTATTTTATTCCGTTAGCTGTCGCGTTAGCGTTAGCGGGCTTATTGTTTTGGAGAAAACCGTCATGATAGAAATTTTGACCAATTTTCATTTTTTAAGACCTTATGCTTTTTTGAGTTTATTGCCGTTGTTTTATTTGGTGATAAAAAATTATCGTCAGCAGTCCAACGTCATCGCGCATTGGACAAAAGTTTGCGACAATGAATTGTTGCCGTATTTGCTTGAAAATGGTGGAGGTAAACATTCACATTTTGCCTTGTGGCTGGGAAGTTTCATTGCGTTTATGGCAATTTTTGCACTAGCCGCCCCAACGTGGGAACGTTTGCCGTCACCTGCATTTCGCAATGATTCTGCACTGGTGATTGCGTTAAATTTATCCGAATCTATGAATGCTCAAGATTTGAAACCAAGCCGTTTGATTCGGGCGCGTTACAAAATCGCTGATTTACTGGCACAACGAAAAGACGGTCAAACCGCATTACTCGTGTATTCGGGCGCAGCATTTACGGTTACACCATTAACTAACGACATCGAAACTATTCACAGCCAACTCGAAGCATTAAACACAGACATCATGCCAAGCGGCGGCAATAATCCAGCCGCGGGTTTAGAAAAAGCCGTTGATTTGTTAAAACAAGCTGGGTTGCCGCAAGGCAATATTTTATTGATTACTGACAGCGCAGAAGCCGCGAAATCTTTGCCATTTGCGAAAAATTTGGGAATGTATCGATTATCGATTTTAGGCATGGGAACAACCGAAGGTGCGCCAGTCGCATTACCAGAAGGCGGTTTTGCAAAAGATGAGTTCGGACAAATTATCGTGCCGAAATTGCAAATCGCAGAATTAAGCGAATTGGCAACAGCAGGAAAGGGACGTTTTCAAATCATGACCGCAGATGATAGCGACATACAAAATTTATTGAAAATCTTTGATTCGGCATTAACGCAAACATCCGCAGACAAAACAGATTTATTTCTCGAACAATGGGAAGACAACGGTCATTGGTTAATTTTGCTGATTTTGCCTTGGGCGGCGTGGCAATTTAGAAAAGGGACGTTTTATTTGGCGATTCTGTTTTTGTTACCGTTGCCTAAAAATAGTTATGCGTTTGAATGGCAAAATTTATGGCGAACGCCTGACCAACAAGCGCAACGCGAATACCAAAAACAACAATTTTCACAAGCGGCTGAAAAATTTGAAAATCCCGAATGGAAAGCTACCGCGCAATATAAAGCAGGTGATTTCGATAAAGCGACGGAGCAATTTCAACAGTTGAATAATTTTTACAATCAAGGCAACGCGCTCGCCAAAAAAGGACAATTAAAAGAAGCCTTAGCGGCTTACGAACAAGCCGTAAAAGAAAATCCTTACGATAACGATGCGAAATTTAATAAAGAACTTGTTGAAAAAGAATTAGAAAAACAGCAGAAAAAAGACAAAGAAAATAAACCTCAAGATTCACAACAATCCGAACCTCAGCAAAACGAAAAATCAGATAAAGATTCGCAAAAACAACAAGAAAATAACAAAGAATCCGATTCAAAACAGAATCAAAAAGAAGAACACAAAGCAGGTGACAATCCCGACAAAAAGGAAGATTCAAAAGAAGAAAAAACGAAACAAGAAAATACGCCTGAAAAACAAAATGAATCTACAAAACAGGACGAAAATAAAAATGACACAAAAAAACAAGTTGAGGCTGAAAAAGTAACTACCGAACAGCAACAAGCCAATGAACAATGGTTAAAACGTATTCCAGACGATCCAGCAACTTTGTTGAAACGAAAGTTTAAATATCAATACAGCCAACAGCCGTAATGCCAGATCTCGTGCCAATTATGATAATCTATGCCAAACACGAATGTTGACGCATTCATTATTTTTATTTTTTTAATCGGGCATATGAGAGAAGTATATATTGTACATATTGTAGAAACATCAGTAAATGTCGTCGATTTGGACTGTCTTCAGATCTTGTCATCAAGGATGGATTTGTTCACTGCGCTCGCTTTTTGCACATTATAAT
>CAIRCR010000045.1 GCA_903877065.1 uncultured Pseudomonadota bacterium | reverse complement strand
TTCAATATCCTATTTTTGTGCTTGGTGTCCAAATTTACCGCTGTATTCTTCTGAACCTGTAAATTGAATATAAAAATCAAACACGGGAATCGTTAAAGAATCCAAACCTGAAATTAAATCATGCGAAATAATCAAGCGATTCTGCTTCACAAGCCAAGTGCCAATGTTGATTTGATCTTGCGCGAGTTCACTAAGTTTGTTTTTACTGGTAGCAGGTGCTTTATCGTTAACTTGGCAAACACCCCAATCCGAATTGAAACTTTTCAAATAATTATGAAACACCGCAGGCGCGGCATTTACCCCGCACAAATCAAAGTGACTGTATTTGCTACGCTCTAATTTTTGATGCAAGCGAGTCATCAAATTTTTAAAACCACTTTTATCTTTACTGCTCACAAAGTCATTACAACTCGCCACTTCCCATGCCAAACCTAAACCCGATTGACCATAACTGTATTCCAAAAACCAATCGTTAAATTGTTGCTGAACTTTTTCGACGACTTCAATTGTGGCTGATGTATTGGGTGCAACAATTAAAAACTTCCCCGCCGCGTTAATGATTTGGCTGGTTGATGGTAAATTTAACGCTTCCAACACTTTCAATGCCGCACATTCAGCAATCAGCGACACATAAAACGAACGTCCACGCAAAAGTTTTGCCGCTTTTTTGGTGCTGTCGCCCCCTTGCGCGAAAATGAAATTTTGAATCCCGAAAAAATCCCCTTGAATCAGCAATAATTTTGGCTCGTCCCAATCCAAACGCTCACGCATTTGCACTGTGGCTTTTTTCGTGTCGTCTTTTCGTTCTTCGTGATAACGCCACAAACCAACCGCTAACGCCGCGACCGCTTTGGAATGGTCATAAAGCGACACATCAGGAATGACATCAAACGCAGTTGCCGACGGAATGCAGTGTGTGTAGGTTTGCCAGCAGCTGTCAAAATGGTCGAGCCAAAGTGGTAATTGTTCACGGTGCGATTTTGGGATGTTTTGCAAACCCGTTTTGAATTGCTCCCAAAGTGTTAAGTATTCAGCTTGTGCTTTTTCATTGTCTTTGACTTCGTAGCCTTGCGCTTTGATGGGGAAAATTGACGCAGGGCTTAATGGTTTAAGGGCGTAACGATAATCAGCGATTTTGTCTTGGCGATGAATGTTTTCAAACAACGTAAATTGGCGTGTTTGATAATGGTTTTTGTCTTCCGCGCTGTTGTAGCCTTCAAATGTTTCACGGTCAAAACCAGACGCTACTCGGTCAGCCGTGGCAATAATCCATTGTAAAAAAGTATCGGGTTTGTGGTGTGCCGCCGCCGCGTTAATCAATGAATTATCCGTTTCGCCCCGTTTTTTCCAACTGCCAAACGGATAAACATTTTCACCGACTAAATCAGGCGCGTGTTTTTCCAAAATATCAACCGCCATGCCCGTGTAAGCGGCGTGTTTATGCGTGTAGAACTTACGTCCGTTATTTTCACGTTGTGGGCAATACATCTGCTGATTGATGTCGATTTCTTTTTGGTCAATCGGTAATTTTGCACGTTCGGCAAATTTGCCAATGTCGTGCAAAAAACCTGCAAGTGCCACACGGCTTGAAGCGTTTAAAAGTTCTTCGTTGGTCATGCTATTTCCTTTCGATTAAAACTTGATGGTGCATATTGGAACAAACATTTTTGTTAATTGCACGCCTAACAAATTTGTCAGGCACAAAAAAAGCCCACCATTAAAAAATAGTAGGCTTTTTCTTTTTCAATCCCTTCGGTACAGGGAAATGTTTCAAACGCAAACGAGCTATTGAAGATTACAGACGAAGAGTCTTAATCCCTTCGGTACAGGGAAATGTTTCAAACTAAGCACACTCGTCCGTTTCAAACAGCAGACTTGGTCTTAATCCCTTCGGTACAGGGAAATGTTTCAAACACAACAACTGATAAGAATTCGACAGAATATAAAGGTCTTAATCCCTTCGGTACAGGGAAATGTTTCAAACTTTAGAG
>CAIRCR010000044.1 GCA_903877065.1 uncultured Pseudomonadota bacterium | reverse complement strand
GTCGATCCAATTTTAGACCCGATTCATTTTGGTTTTACCGCGTCAATTGTGCGTTATCACGAAATGCGAAAAAATCATCCCGACGTAGAAATGATGCTTGGTGTTGGCAATATCACCGAATTGACGCACGCTGACACCGCTGGCATGAATGCGTTGCTTTTGGGGATTTGTTCGGAGCTGAACATCAATCACATTTTAGCCACAGAAGTCAGTCGCCATGCAACACGAGCAATTAAAGAAGCCGATTTAGCGCGACGCATTATGTTTGCGGCAAAAGAACATGACACATTGCCCAAACATATTGACGCAGGTTTGATGGCATTGCATGAATTGTCCGCATTTCCGTACTCGTTGGACGAAATTCAAGAACTCGCCGCGCAAATTAAAGATCCCAGTTATCGCGTGCAAATTAGTTCGGAGGGTTTGCATATTTTCAACCGCGATGGTTTTCACAGTGCAATCGATCCGTTTGAATTATTCCCAAAATTAAACGTTGAACATGACGGTGGTCATGCGTTTTATTTGGGTGTTGAATTAGCGAGAGCAGAAATTGCGTGGCAACTTGGCAAACGATTCAATCAAGATCAACCTCTTTTGTGGGGTTGTGCGGTTAATACACAAAATTCAGAAGTCGATTTGCATACCTTCAAGCCAGCGGGAACCACGTTGAAAAATGGTAAATCTTGATTCCCTTATTTTTCCATCGCAGTGTATTTTGTGCGGTGATAAGGGTGTTGAAAATCGTGATTTATGCGCGGCGTGTTATTTGGAATTACCACGAAATTCACCACGTTGTTATCGTTGTGCGAGTGATTTTGACGCGCCACATTCACAAACGGCAATTTGTCCCACCTGTTTAAAAAATTCACCTGCTTTCGATGAAACCTTTGCGCCATTTGTACATCATCGCGCTATTCGATATTTGATTTTACAACTGAAATTCCATCGGCATTATCCGAGTGCGCGATTGCTCGGTGGTTTGCTTGCGGATTATTTACAAAAAACTGCCGAATTACCTGACTGCATTATTCCCGTACCTTTGCACAAAAATCGTTATCGAGAGCGCGGTTTTAATCAATCGATTGAAATTGCTCGCGTTCTGGCAAAAAAATTACAACTTCCGTTAGATTTAAATAGTTGTTCGCGTCACCGTGACACGGCACATCAAGTGGGTTTAACTGGCGAAGAGCGTAATAACAACATGAGAAATGCGTTTTCCGTTTCACCAAAATTTAAAGCCCAACACGTCGCGCTAGTCGATGACGTAATGACTACGGGATCAACTGTTCATGATCTGGCGATGGCATTGAAGACAGCAGGTTGTCATCGGATTCAAGTGTGGGTATGTGCGAAGGCTCAATGACTTTTTCATCGACAATCAAAACGCTGTCTGGCACGTCGTTTATTTTGGTCAACGCCGCTAATAATGTTGCGTCATGCCCATAAATATCACTGTAAAACGTTAATTTGTCATTTTGTTCGTAAAACGCTGTTGTATAAAAAAATAAAACGGGGATTGTCGTTTTTAAGCTGACTTGATGATGTGTGCTGTTTTGTATCGTTGCATTGATACGGTCTTGCGTCCAACCTTCTTGATTTTTCAATACAAATTGCGCTAGTAAACTTGGATTTTGAACCCGCACACAACCATGGCTAAAATCTCTGCGTGTTCGCGCAAATAATGATTTAGAGGGCGTGTCATGTAAATAAACGCCTTCACGGTTAGGAAAAACGAATTTAATCCGACCTAACGCATTTTTACCACCAGGACGTTGTCTAACGCGCATTCCGCCACCTTTTATAGACACAACTTCCATGTTTTGCCCTGATAAATAACCAGGATTTGCGGCTAATTTAGGCAAAATTTCTTTTTTCAAAATACTCGGTGGCACGTTCCAATAAGGCATAAATTCAACATAACGCATTTGTGCCATTAACACGGGTGTTTGTGTTTTTGCCGCTTTGCCAACGACAACATTTAAATTCAAAACCTGAGTATTTGTTTGTTCTGTCGTATCAATTGCCCAAAGTTGAAATGCTGGAATGTTGACCATAATCGATTGCCCAGATGTCATTTCTGGCAGCCAACGTAAACGTTCCATTGCCAATTCAATTTGTGTAATACGTTGCGAATTGTTTGATGGTATTTTGACTTTTTCTTTTTTATGCTGTGTTTCAGTAGATTGATGACCGAACGCCAATTCCCGATAAGTCGCTAAGGCAGAACGCAATTGCCGATATTGTTGTAAATTGGGTTCAACTTTTAAGGCTAATTGCGAAACTGTATTTTCAGCGAGAGCCGTTTTAATCGTTTGTGACAAATCCAGATTTTTTTGTGTGCGTAATTTTATGTTGTAATCCAAATTGTGTGGATTGACACGCCCGTAATGCACATCGTGCAAAAAACGAACAAGTGAAACTGTCAATGCCGTGTCGTACAACGCTAAATCCACCGTATTTTGGGGCTTTAATAAAACAAGTGGCAATTTTTGTTGCAATACACTAGCCGAATAATTTTCGGGATTCAAACCTTCGGCGGCGGCGTTAGAAAGTAACGCTAAAACATCAGCGACATTTTTTTCAGATTGCGGATTGTTAATCCAAAGTGGTGTGTAATTATTTGCTTTATAAAGCGTTTCAACGTCTTCCGCTCGATATTCAAAATTAGCACGCGACGAAAGCAACGCATTTTGCTTGGCGTTAAGAATAACAACGATTTCTTGAGTCATCGCAGGTGATGTGGACGTTGCACTGGGTAAAAAATCTTCCGCAAAAGCAACGCTTTTAAATAAGAAATAAACAAAAAAAATACAGTGTGGTAAGGCGGGGCGTATTAAAAACATTAGATTAACTCATTGGACGTATAAAAATTTATGCGTTAATTCTAGCATTAACCGATGGTTTTCGCCTTGTTGCTACACGCAAATTTAAGCACATGATGCAGATATTGCAGAGGCTATTTCACAAAACAGCTTTTTTCAGCGAAGTCTTCAGCTTCTTTGAGTTGTTTGCGTAAGTCTTTGCTTTGTTTTGGATCTCGTGCCATTCCACCATTATCTCCAGCCATTGATTTAAGATAAGAAAATGTTTTTGCGGCTTCAAAATCATTAAAACTTAATTTTTCAGCGATTTTGTCTAACTTACAACCGCACGCATATTGGTTGATGTAACTTAAACCGCCGTGTTGTGCAACACAATTCAAAACGTATTCCACGCGGTCATGAGTTGGGTAATCGTTTGTTAATACAACTGGTGTTGGGGTGGTAACTTTAATTTCTTTTTCAGAATTAGTCGCACAACCAGCAATAATTAACGACAACGTGGTGATCAAAAATGGAATTTTTAAAACAGTTTTCATGCTCAATTTTTCTCTTCAAATTTAAATTTAAAAAACAGGTTACAGCTTAACATTATGGATTCACAAACAAAAGTGACGGGCTTGATTCTCGCAGGCGGACAAGCGCGTCGCATGAATTATCAAGATAAAGGTTTACAAAATTTTCGCGGTCAATTGTTAATTTCTTATTCATTTTCTGCATTACGTCCGATTGTTGATGAATTGTGGATTAACGCAAATCGAAATTTAGAAATTTATCAAGCGTTTGGCGTGCCTGTGATTTCTGATTTGACGCAAGATTTTTCAGGTGCGTTGGCGGGCATTTTAGCTGCAATAACATATACTGACGCGGATTTATTGATGGTTGTGCCGTGCGATGCGCCATTTATTACCACAGCGCAATTACAACATTTGCTTTCGGAGCATCAAAAAAATAAGGCTGAAATTACAGTTGCGTGTACTGGAAAGCAAGTGCATTCGGTTTTTTTAGTCATTTCAACGCATTTGAAAACAAGTTTAGAAACTTATTTGGCAAAAAATAATCACAAAGTAATATTGTGGTTTGGGCAACACAAAACAAATTACGTTGACTTTGGCGCGAATGCGCGTGGGTTTGAAAATATCAATACGCTGGAGGAGTTAAAGGCTATGGCGTAACCGTCACATCAAAACCTAACAACCGAATTTTTTGCGCGAAATGTTGCATTGTTTTTAGTGCCATCGGCTGTAAATCAATAGCTTCGGGTTGTTGTGAGGGACGTGCTAAAGTGTAAATTGTTACGTTTTGAATGGGAATGCTGGTGCGTACCATCGTCAAAAATGTTAAAAATCCTTCGCGTTCGTTATTCGATAAACCTTGCTGATTATAATCAACCAAGCAAATTTGTATTTTTGTTTGGCAGCATTGCGCGGAGATGTATAGATTTTTTAAAACAGATTTATTTGTTTGCGAAGAATGATTGATTAAAGCTCGACCTTCGGGCGTTCCGCTGTCCATTTTGAACCAAATTTCACCGCCAAAATTATTCAATTTGTTCAAACCCGCTTGTACAACGGGACGGTGAATCAAACTACCGTTGGTAATCAATACAAAATGACTGTCTGGAAAAATACCCAATTCAGTCGCAATGTCACCAATCAAAGAAACTGCAACATCGAAATTCAACAAACTTGTCGGCTCGCCGTTTCCCGCAATTGCAATGTCTTTAATCACACGCTGTTCAGTGGCAACATTCATTCGGTCATAAAAATCGCCATTCAAAACCTCGTCCAAAAACAAACGTAATTCTTTTGCTAAAACATTCAAATCAATTTCAGGTGCTGCACCGATTTTTAAATCAGGCACTTGGCAATAAATACACCGCCAATTACAAGCGTTATTGGTATTGAAATTGATACCAATTGATAAGCCGCCTGCACGGCGCGAAAGTACGGGATAAACATAAGTTAAACCTGTGACATTGCGATTGTGGTTGGTAACTGTAAGTTTACTAGACATACGAAAAGACCTAAAAGTTGAAGGTTGTCAAGTATAGCACAGCAAAAAGCGTGATTTTTTTGTGTGCTATACTTTTGCGCCGCGTGGTCTTTTGCTGCGGTCAAAAACAATAACTATAAAAACAAAAATTAACGAGGAAAAAACATGTGTTGGAGTGGTGAAGCATCGGGCGTATTGGCGGCTGTTGGTTTAAGTACCGCCTATTACATTGCTAAAAAAGGGGAATCAAAGGAACTTTGGATTCCTTTAACTTATTTTGCATTGATGGAATTATTGCAAGCGTTCACTTACGTTTATATCGATTTATGTGACAATCCGAACAATCAAATATTGACGATGCTGGGCTATTTACACGTTGCGTTCCAGCCGTTTTTTGTCAATATGGTTGCCATGTATTTCATTCCCGAAAGTATCAAACTTAAAATCCGTACCGCTGTTTATACTGCTTGTGTCGCTGGTTCTGTTTTAATATTGTTTAAAATGTATCCATTTGCATGGGCGGGAACGTGTGTAATTGGAACGGAAGGTTTTTGTGGACCGCATATTTGCTCAGTTTCAGGCGCATGGCATATTGCGTGGCAAATGCCTTTGAATGGCTTGTTATCGCATCCGATTGATTTCTTATTTGGCTTTAATTGGGGATTGCATGTGCTGACTTACATTATCGTAGGATTTATTTTGCCAACACTTTATGGCTCATGGCGATTTGTCGCGTTTCACTACTTAATGGGACCTTTAATTTCTGATATTACAACTGACGATCCAAATGAATATGCTGCCGTTTGGTGCTTATTTTCGATTGCACTTTGTATGTCGGTGATTAAATCGCCCGTTCGCAAATATCTACACGTTACGGACTGGCCTTTTTATAAAAAGACAATGGGTGATTCGTTGTAACCACATTTAGGCGTTGGTGCAGAAATAAACTTAAATTTAAAACGCCTTATATTTTGGCAAAATCAACGTTTTTCATGCACTAATGCCTATCGAGAACACGCGTTAACGTGTCTCGATTAGAAATCATGTCATGAAAAGTGATTCAAATTTATTTTTTGAGAATTTTTTGCATTAACGCCGATGAGCGTTGTGGTGGTGTTTCGGGTTGTAAAACGGCGGTGGATTGTGGCGCAACAGGCGTTGTAATCGTAGTTGCAATAGAATCAGATTGAAATTTAGGCGTAAACTCATTGGCAATTGGCGCGACAGCCATCGTCGTGTATGCACTGAAATTATCGTTAAGCGATTGGACTAAATCTTTCGTTTTGTCAAGCAATATAGAAAGCTGTATTTTTGCTTTTTTATTCCAACCAATTGGGTCGCTAATCGGCAGCATCATGCGTGAAAAAGTGATATTTTTTTCAAATAAATCCGCTAAATTTTCGATAAGAAACAATCGTTTTTGCTGTTTATCGAGAGCTTTAATAACGCTTCGCGCCTGCATTTTGCTGAATAAAACGTGCATTGGCACAATAAACGCGCTTAACGTCAATAAAATCGCCAACCCCAGAATCGGGTCAAATAATAATCCAAGAAAATCTAACCCTGCGATTTCTGCAAAAACCGCTAACATTGAAAGAAAGCCTAAAACAATCAAACTACAAAATGTAGCGCGTTCTTTCCAAATAAAAATAGCTCTTTTCACTTCATGAATCACAACATCTTCAACATCACGAATATTTTTTTCTAACGAATGCAGCACGCGATAAGAACGTTGTAAACCCGCATTTGCTAAACGCTGTTCTAACAAAGCAAACTCTGTCGAATTTGGATTTTCGAGCTGTGATGTACCAATAAATTGCCCGATAGTTAATCCCATCTCTGCTAATTTCTTTTGCCACGTTGTGGCATTAGCCGTCGTGTCATCGAATAAATAAATCAATTTGTTGCTTTCTTGTTGCTTAATAAGTGTTTTTGTCAACGCTTTTGCTAAATCCGTTGAGGAGCTAAAAATATCACAAAACACTAAAACGACATCTGATTGTTCGATGCTATAGGTGGTCAGTAAATTACTGACTTCATAATTTGTTGCATGAATAAAGTTTGCGATGTTGATAAACAATTTGCCTTGTAAACGTGTGCTGTTCAAGGTCTTGAGTTGTAAGTAACTGTTAATTCGTTCACCTTCGCCTTTTTGTACTTGTTCTATTTTTTGGCTGATGCGGTAAAACGGATAGCGATAATCTACGTCAAGCGCAGTCGCGGGTAAAACGGTTTGATTGGCTTGCGGGCTGTGCAGTAACACCGTAATTTTATGTGACGGCTCATAGTCAATGTTTAAATAATTCGATAAAAAAATCGACTTTGCACCAGAGTTTCCACCAATAACACTAACGATTGGCCACCAAGAAGTTTTAATGGCAGTCGTGTCCTCATTTTGGATTAGACCTAAGTCATATTCAAATTGATCGAGTTCGTGAAATACTTTAACGGCGTTTTGCAACACAACATTGTCAATGGCAAACTGACCTTGAAGGTTTATTAAATGTTTACTAGCTGTTTTTTCTGTCATTTTTCGGCACCTAATGAAGTAAAAATGTGAAGGCGCAAAGAATACCAGAATGCTTACATAATGCAAAAACACTGTGATTTTATTGAATAATTGTTTAAAAATTTTGATTTCTTATCGCAAAATGACGAATAACCAACTAATGAGCTAAACTATTGTTACTTTTAAACCGAACTTAGACTAACGAAATGTCAGATAACGTACACGCCCACGAAATTCAAAAATTTGGCTCAATGGCTGAACGCTGGTGGGATACGCAAGGTGAATTTAAAACCCTGCACGCCATAAATCCACTTCGTCTGCAATTTATTCAGCAATTTACTTCAATTGAAGCAAAGCGTGTGCTTGATGTGGGTTGCGGTGGTGGAATTTTAACCGAAGCCTTAGCACAAAAAGGCGCGAGAGCATTAGGCATTGATTTAAGTGCTGATTTGATTGATGTTGCAGAATTGCACGCATTAGAAACACAAACGCACACCGTTGATTATCAAAAAATAAGTGTCGAAAAACTTGCTGATGAACAACCAGAAAGTTTTGATTTTGTGACTTGTATGGAAATGTTAGAACACGTCCCTGACGCTGGTTCGGTTATTTCGGCGTGTGCAAAATTGGTTAAACCCGACGGCATTTTCAGTTTTTTTAGCTTGCCGGAAGGCAGGGAGGGAAAAAACCGTTATCGCGGGAGAATCAAAAAATCAGCAGGAGTAAGAATAGAAATTCCTCTCCATGATACCAGTTCAAGCAAGTGCTTGTCACCTGAGACTACCACCTGAGACTCAGCAGCATGAGCTGCTTCAAGAATCCGATTATCATCACAGTCAACGGTTATGTCATCAACGGTAATGGTTGGAGTAACCATTGCAAATGTCTCCATAAAAATCCCCATAATACGGTAAACATGTTCCGGAAGCAGTCCAAATTTTGGACGTCGCAGAACATCCTCCACCTCTTGCATAATGTCGGGAGAAATAAAATTAACCACCCTCAGCGTCGAACACAGACTCAATACCTTTCGTTGATTCCCACCGAAAAGTATGCCGGAAACAAGAACATTGGTGTCGCATACAATGTTCATGACAATGTTGCCTTTGCCTCACGAACAGCTTCGATCTCTCCGGCTACGTCATGCTCATTCAGATGCTGTTTCTGCACTGCCATATCGCCAAGCTGAAAAAGATCATTCCACTGACTCTGGCGCTGAATATAAAGCCTCGCAGCTTCCCTTATCAACTCTGAACGGCTTCGATACTCATTTC
>CAIRCR010000043.1 GCA_903877065.1 uncultured Pseudomonadota bacterium | reverse complement strand
GCATTGCATTTGTCAGCTGAATCGCATGATGTGCATAATCCCTCTCCGCTCGAAGAATTTCCCAAGCAGGGTGTACACACATTGGAATTAAGGTAAAACATACGAACGAATTTGACTTCCCCAGCCAATATCGGATTTGCTTTCTTCGATGAGTTGTTGCCCTTCGTTGCGTTTTCGCATTTCGAGTTCGTACAATTTCGCTTTCAACTGCTTCATCGCTGTATCACGATTTTTATGTTGAGAACGATCACTTTGGCATTGCACCACAATTCCAGAAGGTGCATGGGTTAAACGAACAGCAGATTCCGTTTTATTGATATGCTGACCACCCGCACCACTTGCACGATAAACGTCTGTGCGAATATCAGCAGGATTGATGTCAATTTCAATATCGTCATCAATTTCTGGTGAAACAAAAACCGACGCAAACGAGGTGTGACGACGATTTCCCGAATCAAACGGTGATTTTCTAACCAAACGATGCACACCCGTTTCAGTTCGCAGCCAACCAAACGCATATTCGCCTTCAAAGCGAATCGTTGCACTTTTGATACCTGCAACTTCACCTTGTGATTCTTCAATCAATTCTGTTTTAAAACCACGACGTTCACCCCAGCGCAAAAACATCCGTTCCAAAATTGAAGCCCAATCTTGCGCTTCTGTGCCGCCTGAACCCGATTGAATATCCAAAAACGCATTATTCGTGTCCATTTTTCTAGAGAACATTCGGCGAAATTCTAAATCAGCAACGTGTTTGTCAAAACCATCGACATCGTTAGCGACAATATCAACGGTATCCGAATCACCTTCTTCAACTGCCATTTCAAGTAATTCTTCCGCGTCCTCTAAACCGCGTGTGAGTTCAACTAAGCCATTGACGACGAGTTCTAATTGCCCACGTTCTTTGCCTAATTCTTGGGCTTGTTGTGGATTTGACCAAATTTCAGGATTTTCTAATTCTCGTAAAACTTCGATTAGGCGTTCGTTTTTCGTTTCAAAGTCAAAGATACCCCCGAAGCGCGTCAACACGACTTTTTAAATCAGAGAGTTTGTTTTTTATAGGATTTATTTCTTGCATTTTTGATTTAGGGTAAAAGTGAAAAATTAAAAATTTAAACTTGCCACGCGGCTAATTTCGCATCGTCATTGAAAGGTTGTACCGTTAAATTGTGTGATTTACCATTTTTTTCAGTCAGCGTTAATGTCACAAATTCTGTGTTTTTGCCTTGACCGTAACGCGCCACAATTTGTGCAATCAATTCAAAATCGTCACTTGTCGGTGTGCCGTCAATTAACGCAAATGAACCTTTGTGACTGTCGGGATTAACACTCATAAATTCTTTGCGATAACCTTGCATAAAACGCCCTTCGCCTTCGTCGCGTGTAATAACTAATTTGAAATGTGGTGCAGGGCGAATGTGTCGCCCGACTTTTAGCAACATAATGTCATCAAGTTCGTATTCTTTGTGTCCGTGTGCTTGCCACAAATCAACCAATTTTGCCGAATAATATTTATCTGTTAAAAAACAACAACCACCCGCTGGTTGCGCGAAATCTTCAAATCCAAATTTTTTCGCCTTTTCAAATTGTGGTTTGCGTGAACGCCCCGTGATATTGCCAAGTAAATCACGATTTATCCAGCCTTCGCGTTCGGGTAACGTTGCTTCTAAATTTTTCGCACACAATGGACGCACTAATAAATCATCTGCACCAGATTGTTTTGCGACAATTGGAAATTTATATTTTGTTTGCGACATAGGGCGTTGTCCAAGCACTTCGCCCGTAATAATGAAATCAAAACCGTTTTCGAGCATCCATTGCTTTGCTTTATTGACCATGAAAATTTTGCAATCCAAACACGGATTCATATTTGTGCCGTAACCGTGTTTTGGGTTAATCAACACGTTTTTGTATTCTTCGATTACGTCAATAATGTGTAGCTTGATTCCCAATTGTTCGGCTGACCACAGCGCATTATTACGTTTTGGTTTGTATTTATCCTGATTACGAATTGCGTGAGTGTGTCCTTCAACACAAAATCCCGTGAAAAAGTTAATGCCTTCAACGTAAATCCCCTGATTTTGTATCAGTTTTACGGCAAGCAATGAATCTAATCCCCCTGAAATTAAGGCGACTGCTTTGCGTGGTTGCGTCATAATCAGTTCTTAAATTCGGCTAATAATTTACATAAATCGGCTTCGACGAGCGGACGACCGAAAAAATAGCCTTGCACTTCGTCACAGCCTTTTTCGTTTAAAATATTGGCTTGTTCTTGAGTTTCAACACCTTCTGCAATTACTTTCAAACGTAAATTATGAGCCATTGCAATAATTGTTGATGCAATGGCGTTGTCATCACAGTCGGTAGTAATGTCACGAACAAACGACTGATCAATTTTTAGCGTATCAATTGGAAAACGTTTCAAATAACTCAATGACGAGTAACCCGTCCCAAAATCGTCAATCGACAAACGAATGCCCATTTCTTTGAGTTCCATCAATGTGCTAATTGTTGCTTCGGCATTTTCCATTAACACACCTTCTGTCAATTCAAGTTCTAATAATTCCGCTGGTAATTGTGTTTCAACTAAAATTTTCGTGATTTTTTCGATTAAATCATGTTGTTTTAATTGCATTCCCGACAAATTAACTGAAATTCGCAAAGGTTTTAACCCCTGAGCTTGCCAGGCAACGTTTCGAATACACGCGGAGCGTAACACCCATTCACCAATCGTGATAATCAAATCACTTTTTTCAGCGTGCGGAATAAAAACGGCAGGTGAAATAAAACCTAAAACAGGGTGCTTCCAACGTAGCAGCACTTCAACACCAATTAAATTTTTTGTTTTTAATTCAAATTGTGGCTGATAACGAAGTGAAAATTCCTCATGCTGTAAGGCTTGACGTAAATTAGTTTCCATTTCTAATTCATCAAGCACTTTTTGATTCATCGAATTGGAAAAATACTGAAAATTGTTACGTCCCCGTTCTTTTGCGTGATACATCGCTGTATCAGCATTTTTAATCAATTCCGTAACCGTCATGCCGTCTACAGGAAAAAGAGTTATGCCAATGCTTGTGGAAATAAAGACATCACGCCCTTCCAACCGAATTGGTACAACTAAAGAACTTAAAATTTTTCTAGCGACAATACCTACTTCTGCGGCATCGTGAATGCCGACCAAAATTATCGTAAATTCATCCCCACCTAATCGTGAAACGGTGTCCACTTCACGCACACATTCGTTTAATCGACACGCCACTTCAATTAACAATGCGTCACCTGCTTGATGTCCTAACGTGTCGTTAATCAATTTGAATCGATCTAAATCTAAAAACAGTAATGCCGCTTGTTCTTTATTGCGTTTTGCAACTTCAAGTGTCCATTTTAATCGCTCGATAAATTGTGTTCGATTTGCTAGACCTGTAAGCGCGTCAAAATGCGCTAACTGTCGAAGCTGATTTTCAGCGGCTTTGCGAGCGGTAATATCGCTAAAAATGCCAACAAAATGAGTGGTCGCACCATTTTCATCTTTGACACTGTAAATGGATAACCAAACGGGAAAAATTTCGTTATTTTTGCGCTTTATCCAAATATCTCCACTCCACGCACCTGTTTCTAATAATTGACGGCTTAACGTAGCGTAAAAGTTATCGCCATGCTCATGCGAATTTAAAAAGAAAGGATACCGATTAAAAATTTCATCTTTTTCATAGCCCGTAATCACTGTGAAGGCTTCGTTAATATCCGTAATTTTGCCGCGTGTATTTGTAATAACAATTGCGTCTTTACTACCTTCAAAAATTTTTGCCATCAGCCGTAAACCTTCGTCGGCTTTTTTACGTTCGGTAACATCTCGAATAATAACGAGCCATTGCCGTTTATTTTTATAAACGGGTCTACCTAACGTAAATTCAATAGGAAAAGCAGTGCCGCTTTTGGTGTAACCATAAGTGACAGGCTCATCTTTAGGCTGAAAAGTGAAATCTTCATTGCTGTATAAAGGTAAAATCTGACTAAGTCGGGGTATCAATACGCAGATATTGACTGAATGTAGTTCGATTTCGCTGTAACCAAATAATTTCAACGCGGCTGGATTTGTGGTTTCCACAACACCTTCATCTGTGAAGGTAAAAATAGTTTCCGCAGCATGATTTAAAATACTGCTGTACTTTTCTTCAGACTGTTCCAATTCAACAGCTAACGCTAATAAGCCTTTGTTCGTATCGGTGAGTTCAACTTGAAGTTGCTTAATGGTTTCAATATTTTCGCGTAATTTTTCTTGTTCTAAATACTCAAGCTCCATCATTAACAAAATGATGCCTTGGTTTGTTGATTCCAATTCATGCTCTAATTCTTCAATTAAACGAGCTTTTACTGATACTAGTTCTTCGAGTTCTTGTTTTTTCATTTGACTATAACTATCGTTGCATCATCGTGTTCTTTTTGCGCGGCATGATAAATTGCCTCCGCAATTACTTGAGCGGGGTAATTGTTGAGATGAGTAAAATCTTGCCAATGCCAGTGTGTAGAAATACCATCAGAATGTAGCGCAAGGCTATCGCCAGAATGCCATTCATTTTCGGTAATCACAGGAGATGGCGCGTGTTTTCCAACGATGCCACGCCGCACGATAAATTTGGATTTTTCACGGCTATTGTTGAAAACACTCACTTCAATGTTGCCGACGCTAGCGTAACGAAATGAACCTTTTGTCCAATCAAAAACTGCAAGAGCCATGACTACGCCGCGTGTCGAATGACAGGCTCGATCTACACCCTTAAAAATATCAAGTAACGATGACTCACAATGTTGTTCTACATAATGCCGTGCAACATTTGCAGCTTGATGGGCTAATACACCATGTCCGACACCATCAATAACACCTACAAGAGAAGCACCACGAATGTGTTTAATGATAAAGCTATCACCATTGACAACTTCACTTTGTTTTGGGCGAGAAAAAATACCAAAATCCAACGGGCAATGCTGTCCATGATTTGAATTATCATTGAGCCAACGCTTGCAAACAATTCGTGTCCCCGAAAGCTCTTCACGCGCCAAAATATCAAATTCATCCATCAATCGATTGATTGCACCTAACCCCATTCCTAAAGTTCCAGAAGTGGAAAATCCGTCTTTCATGGCGGTAAATTCGTTAAAACCTTCACCATCATCTTCTGCTTCAATCATTAAACCGTCGCACTGTTCACTGCAAACGGGTGTTAACGTAATGATGCCGCGTTGTGCGTGTTTGATGATATTACTGGCAAGCTCACTCACAACTAGGCTAATTTCTTCACGAGTACACTCATCAAAACCAATATTGTGTGCCATTTCTTTGGCAATACGTCGAATAGCAATCACTTCTGCGGAATTGGAAATTACCATAAATTGACTTTCGACGTGAGAGGTCATTTAGCGCGTCCCCATTTTGTGACGGTAACTGTTGTGCCTACATTGATTTCAGATTTAACGTCCATTTCATCCATAAGACGTTTTACGCCAGACAATCCCATGCCCATCGTTCCCGCCGTTGTAAACCCCGCTTCTAATGCCTGTTCAATATCTGGAATACCTTTACCGTAATCTTGAAACACTAATTCAATGCCAATTTGCCCTGGTTGAGACAAAATTTGCCAACGCATAACACCATCGCTACCAGAATGAACATAAACATTACGCGCTAATTCAGAAACCGCCGTAACAATACGAGTCACATCTGTCATGCCAAAACCAGCTTCCGTAGCAGCGATCCGAATCAATTTTCGGCACGTCACAATGTCACCCTCGGACTTAATCGGGCTTTCGCCAGTCTCTTGAGTTCCCATCACTACACCAATTTAAAGTTATCCGTAAAAATATCCAAAGCACGATCAACATCGAGTGTTGATATTGCTTTACCTAAATGAAGCCCTAATTCTGTTGCGGTAATTGCAACGCAAGGCTGCATTCCCGCAATCACAGTTTGTCCGCCCATCAATGCAACCATTTGCGTTGTTTCTGAAATCGTGCGAGCAAAAAATGAATCCAAAATATTCACATTAGAAATGTCTAAAATCAGCCCCTTTGATTGATATTTTTCAATTGCAAACAACACTTTGGTTTGTAATTCGTGAATCGTGTCGTCACCAGGGTCATCAGGTACGGTCACGAGCAAAATGTTTTTTAATTTAATAACTGAAAGACTGTCAACGTCCATAATCTCTCTCCTTGGATTTAAGATTTTGAACTGTCGATAACTTTAATCGACAATTGATCCAGCGCAACTTTTAAGCCCGCCGCCATTGTTGGACGTGTCAAAATACCACTTAAATCAATTCCTAAATGAACGAGAGTCTGAGCAATTGAAGGTCGCACGCCAGTGATAATTACTTGCGAACCTAACAATTTAACGGCGTTAATAGTATCGATTAAATGCTGGGCGGTGGCGGTATCAATTTGCGGCACGCCCGTAATATCAATTAAGGCAACTGGCGAATTCGTTGCCACAATTGTTTCCAATAAACGTTCCATAAATTGTTGGGTACGCCCACTGTCAAGCATTCCGATAATTGGCGCGGCAACAACACCTTCCCAAATTTGAATCACAGGCGTAGACATTTCCAAAATTTCTTCGGTTTGACGTGAAATTACTTCGTCGGTAGCGTGAATATAAGCTGAAATAGCGAGTTCTTGATCCAAATTTATAATTTTATGTAACGCCAAAAAAATACTATTTGCCGTTTCAATATCAAATGCTGGATTGCCATAAATTTGTGGAATAATCAGTTGCATATAATGACAATAAGTACTCATATAAACACGCGGAGGTAAACCAATACGCTGATGCGAAATCCCCACTTTAATACGACTTTTAAAATATTCTTCTCCGTATTCGCCTGACGTTAAATCGATGAAATACGCTTTCTGTGCAAGTTTCAAACGACTAACCATTTTCTCGTCTCCTAAAAAACGCTTTGTTTCACTAAAAAGTATTAAATGATCGTAAAGCCTGTCAACAAATGAATCTGCGTATTCAACTGCAAACGGATGAAGCAATTTTAAAAAATCAGCATCTTTATCTGTAAAATTTACAAAGCGTTTTTGCTCTGACCAATTCGTGAAATTGGAAAGGTATTTAGAGTGTGAATGATTCATGAGTTTATCCTCGTAATGTTGAATTTTTTTTGTTTGCGACTTTATATTGGGCGAGGATTATAGCAGTTTTTATTCAATCACTTGAATGAAGGTTTCGCCCGATTTAATCATACCTAATTCATCACGAGCGCGTTCTTCAACCGCTTCTTGCCCTTTGCGTAAATCCAAAACTTCAGCATAAAGCATTTCGTTGCGGTGTTTTTTTTCTTCGACGCGGAGTTTTAATCCATCTAAACGAGTTTGATAGGTTGTGATTTCAGCAATACTTCCGTCACCAAACCAAAGGCGGTACTGCAATTGTCCAATGAGGACTAAAAGGATAAGGACGATTATTTTCATGGCGTGAGAGTTAAAGAATAGGGACGACAAGTCAAATTACACGCCGCCCCCACTTTTTATAACGTTCTAAATGCGCTACGACCTGCGTATTTTGCAAGCGAGCCTAATTCTTCTTCGATTCGCATAAGGCGGTTATATTTCGCCACACGATCCGAACGACTTAATGAACCTGTTTTGATTTGCCCCGTTCCTGTTGCAACGGCTAAATCAGCAATTGTGGTATCTTCGGTTTCACCTGAGCGATGTGACATCACAGCAGAATAACCCGCTTTGTGTGCCATTGAGATGGCGGCTAACGTTTCGGTTAAGGTGCCGATTTGGTTAACTTTAATCAAAATGGAATTAGCGATTTTACGCTCAATCCCTTGCGCTAAAATTTTTGGATTTGTGACAAACAAATCATCACCAACAAGTTGAATTTTGCTGCCGAGTTTTTCGGTCATCAATTTCCAACCGTCCCAATCGTTTTCGTCAAAACCGTCTTCAATGCTGATAATTGGATAACGATTCACCCAATCAACAAAGAAATCTGCCATTTGTGCTGAGGTGTAAGTTTTCTTTTCGGACGCTAAATCGTAAATGCCATCGTGGAAATATTCAGAAGCCGCCGCGTCTAAACCCAAGTAAATATCTTGACCCGCTTTATAACCCGCGAGTTTTATCGCTTCTAAAATAACTTCAATGGCTTCTTCATTTGACGACAAATTTGGCGCAAAACCACCTTCATCACCCACAGTTGTCGCCAGACCTTTGCTTTTTAAAACTTTGGCTAAATGGTGAAAAACTTCTGCGCCGTAACGAATCGCTTCACGAAAATTTGGTGCGCCAACAGGTAAAATCATGAACTCTTGCAAATCCACGCTGTTATCTGCGTGTGAACCTCCGTTGATAATATTCATCATCGGCACAGGCAAAATAAATTCCCCTGACTTATTTAACGAACGATAAAGTGGTTGTTGTTTTGCATTTGCCGCAGCACGCGCAGCCGCTAACGAAACCGCAAGCGTTGCATTTGCACCCAAACGGCTTTTACTTTCTGTGCCGTCAAGGGCAATCATTTTTTCATCGATTGCTGTTTGCTCATTGACATCCATGCCAATAATTACGTCGTGAATTTCAGTTTGAACATTTTTAACCGCGTTCAAAACCCCTTTGCCCAAATAACGAGCTTTATCACCGTCACGCAATTCAATCGCTTCACGTTCGCCAGTTGATGCACCAGATGGAACCATTGCACTACCAATTACGCCAGATTCTAAAATTACATCTGCTTCAACGGTTGGATTACCGCGAGAGTCTAAAATTTCTCTTGCTCTAATTTCAACAATCTTAGTCATAAAAATTACCTCCAAATAAAAAACAATTAAAAAATATTACCAAATAGCTTTTAAACTCAAAAATGCACGATTTTCTAAATGAAGTCGTGTTTGGTGTTTTGCTAACGGTGAGCTTTGGTCATCAAAGTACAAAAACGAAATCAAAACGGATTTTAACTCAGTGGTTGGATTAAAACGAGTTTGTTTAATTTCTGTTTCTTGCCTGAGTTGAGTGTATAGATAATTTCGTGAGGCTGTTCATTTTTAAAAGATAAAATAATTATTTTTTAGAGAATCGAATATGAGCCGATTATTAGCAAACAGGAACGGTAGTGAAAAGCACACACATAAAGCTATAATCAGCCATATTTTTTCGGCGATGTTAAACAATTTAAGGGGAATGGTGAAAGTTTATGGCAAAGACAATTTTTCTCATCGATGATTCGGGAGCGATGTTGATGAGTTTGCGGGACAATTTAGAATTTTCAGGTTTTAACGTTGAAACTGCTGAAAATGGTGCAAAAGCAATAGACAAATTAACGGCTGGCTTAAAACCAGATTTAATTATTACTGATATAAATATGCCTAACATGGACGGCATTGAGCTAATTAAAACAGTTCGAACGTTACCTGGTTTTCGATTTGTTCCCATTTTGACGTTAACAACAGAAGCAAATCAGGACAAGCGTGAGGAAGGTAAACACGCGGGTGCAACGGGTTGGCTAGTGAAGCCAATCAAAATCGTAGATTTACTGAAAATTATTAAACAGGTCTTACCTGGAGTTTAAAAAACTATGACTACTGAATCAAAAAATCACTTTCATGTAAGGCATATCTTGCTGGTAAGCGCAATTTCAATGTTTGTGTCAGTGAGTGCCGTTATATTACTGAGTCCATACTTAGAGATTCAGTTAAATAATGAAAAGGAAGTGTTGTTTTTGGTTTTAGCAATCGTAGTCGCTTTGGGTATGGAATGGTTTTTATTAAAAATAATTCAAGCACCAAAACAAATTCTATCTTCGGAAGAACAAGTTCACGTTACGAATGAAAAGTTACGTTACATTTTCAACGTCATTACTCGCAACGTTGAAAGCACACTCGAATTTAAAAATACGGACGTTGGTGTTATTGAAAATCCAACCGATAAACTTGCCACTGTTTTAGCGCAACGTTCGGCAACGCTGGCAAATTGTGTACAAGCGTTAATCAGCAAGTTGCAATCGGGTAGCCACGAAACCCTCGAAGATGCAAAGCAATCACTCACACCTTTAATTGATCAAGCACTTGATGCAATTACGCAGTATTTAAATGTAAGTGAAAATATAGAAAGCCACCTGTGCGATCAAATCAGCCAAACCCAGAAATTGCTATTGCATTTACGCAACGAATCATTATCTGTTGTCGTGTCAGAAAAAGATCAATCGAAAACACCGCTAAAACTATCAACTAACATCCACGCAACAACCAACGTTATTGACAGTTATTTACAAATTGAAGATGCCATTGACAAACAATTGGGAGTGGTTGCAAACGACACAAATGAAGCGGGCATGACTTTGGTTATGAATATGCGTACTTTGAGAGACTGTGCCACGGGATTAGTAAATTATATTGGCGAATCTTTGTCTCAGATTGCAGGAATGGAAAATGAAGTCAATGAGAGCGTGCAATTTATTATAGATATTGGTCATTTTATCAAAGATATTCCAGACAAAATTCAATCTGATATTCAGTCCATTCAACAAGCCAGCGGCGTGATTGATAGTTTAAGTCACTTAGTTGACAGCATTAAAGATATTGGTTTTCAAACAGATATTCTTGCCGTAAATGCTTCAATTCAAGCGGCTCACGCGGGTGACGCGGGATTGGGATTTAAAATTGTCGCGGATGAAGTGCGTAAACTTGCCGTAAATTCAGGCAAAGCGGCTGAACAGATTGAATCTGGTTTAAATACGGCTCGTAAAACCATTCATGAAGGCTTGAAATTTAAGTTTTTAGAAGAAATTATGGTGCAAATGAACGAAGCGGCAAACATAATGGATGCGGTCAAAAAATTAGAAGGCAGTCATGAAGATATGCGAATTTATTACGGTATGCTGTTTTCTGCGATCAATCAAAACAATCTTAAATTAGCGAGTGATATTTCTGATATTTTGGACAGTATTCAGTATCAAGATATTGTGCGGCAACGGATTGAAAGAATGCAGTTCGTTATGCAACAACGAAACGAATTACTACAACAATTTTTATTGGAATTAGAAAGTAGCGAGGGAAATATTACCGATGATTTTGCGGTCAAAATGAATACTGTTTTAAATCAATACGCCATTTCAGAATCAAGTCATCACAGTAGTTTAAGCGAGAATAATAGTGCAAATCAGTCTCCTCAATTTGAACTTTTCTAAACGTGAGCGTTATATTTTTTACGCACTTCCTCCAGAATCAAAACGCTACTCGCCACACCCAACGCAAATAAACCATCGTTTAAATCTAAATCCACCGTATGAAAAATCGTTTGTGCAAATTCCCAATAAACCATTGAAATTTGCAAACCAATCACACAAATCAGCGAACACCAAAGCCAACGATTTTTGAAAAATTGTCGATTAAATGCAGTGCTTTTTTCAGATCTGGCATTAAAAACATTAAACACTTGAAACAACACAAACGTCGTAAATGCTAACGTTTTGGCGTGTTCAACATCGTGAATTTGCAAATCATAAAACAAAATTCCAAGCGTGCCACTCGCCATAATCACGCCGTAAAAAAACAATTGCACCAAACGTTTCAGCGACAATAATTGAGCCGTTGCAGGGCGTGGCAGTTCGTTCATCATATTGGCGTGGACAGGATCAACGCCTAGCGACATCGCAGGTGGCCCATCCATGATGATATTTATCCAAAGCAATTGGACAGCTGAAAAGGGCAACGGTAAATTGAAAATTGGTGCAATTACAACACATAAAATCGCACCAATGTTGGTCGAAAGTTGAAAGCGAATAAACTTCACCATGTTGTCGTAAATGCCACGACCTTCATGGACTGCATTAACAATCGTTGCAAAATTATCGTCAGTTAAAATCATTGTGGCGGCTTCTTGGGCAACGTCTGTGCCGTTTTTCCCCATCGCAATGCCAATATCTGCACTTTTCAGCGCGGGCGCGTCGTTTACACCGTCACCTGTCATAGCGACGACATGACCTGCTTTTTTGAGTGCGTTAACAAGACGTAACTTTTGTTCGGGGGCAATTCGCGCAAACACGCAGATTTGGTTAATTCGCGCCGCTAATTCGTCATCGCTTAATTTGGCTAAATCTTGACCATTTAACGTTTCACCATGCAAATTTAATTCGTGTGCAATGGCTGTTGCTGTGGTGGCTTGATCTCCCGTTACCATTTTGACAGCAATTCCAGCACGTTGGCACAAACGAATTGCGTCACGCGCTTCAGTACGCGGCGGATCTTGCAGACCGATTAAACCAATAAATTGCAGGTGTTCAACGTATCGAAATAAATACTCATCAGCAAATTCAATCGCTGAAATTGAACGTGTTGCAACACTCAAAACCCGTAAACCTGTTTGCGCCATTTCGACATTTTTTGCGAGCAAAACGGCGTATTCTTCATTTGTCAGATCACAACGCGCTAAAACTATTTCGGGTGCGCCTTTGACGAACATTAAAATTTCATTGCCTTGTCTGTGAAACGTTGCCATGAATTTATGTTCAGCATCGAATGGAATTTCCGCCAAACGCGGGTTGTATTTTTGCGCGTCGAGATAATTCAAATCGGCTTTTTCAGCAAACATCAACAACGCGCCTTCCATCGGGTCGCCGATAATTTTTTTTTCATAAAATTGACTGTCATTACAAAGCATCAGCGGTAACAATAACTCGCGACTCGTGACGGGCAAATTTTCGACAAAATGCGTTTTTCCATGATAAAAAAACTGTCGCACGGTCATTTGATTTAGTGTCAACGTTCCCGTTTTATCGGTGCAAATCACCGTTGTACAACCTAGCGTTTCAACTGCTGAAAGACGTTTTACGATGGCATTTTGCGCTGCCATTCGGTGCATTCCTAACGCTAACGTGACCGTCACAACGGCTGGCAAACCTTCTGGAATTGCTGCGACAGCTAACGCAATCGCAGTAAAAGCCGTTTCAATCAGTGGTTCACCGCGCAAAATTGCACTCACAAATAACACCAACACGATCACCAACGCCAATGCCGCCAAACGTTTTCCAAATCGATCAAGTTGAGTTTGCAGCGGTGTAGGTTGCTCTTGTGTTTCAGTGAGAAGTTGCGCGAGTTTGCCGATTTCAGTGGTCATTCCAGTTGCCGTCACAAGCATTTCAGCGCGTCCGCGTGTGACAACATTATTCATGAAAAGCATATTTGAACGTTCAGCAAGCGGTGTATTTTTTGATAATTCGTCGATTTGTTTAGAAACGGGTAATGATTCGCCCGTCAATGCGGATTCGTCAATTTCTAGCCCAAACGCTTTAAGCAAACGCCCGTCGGCTGGAATTTTGTTGCCCGCTTCAAGTAAAACAATATCGCCTTGTACCAAATCTTTTGCGTTGATTTCATTGATTTGATTGTCACGACGTACTTTTGCTTGTAACGACAACATTTTTTTCAATGCGGTCAATGATTTTTCAGCTTGAAATTCTTGATAAAAACCAAGTAGTGCGTTGATGAAAACGACACTCATAATTACCGCGCCATCGACTTTATCACCAATAAACGTGGCTAAAAATGCGGCGGCAATTAACATTAAAATCAAAATACTTTGGAATTGCGCGAAGAATAACCACCATGCAGATTTAGGCGGTTTTCCATGGAGTTGATTTGCACCATCACGTTTTAAACGTTCCTGTGCTTGAGTTTGCGTTAATCCGTTTTGTGGAGTTTGTTGTTGCGATAATGCTTGTTCAGATGTTAAAACGTGCCATTCAGTTGAAATTTTCATGTGTCACGCCCTTTGCGGTTTTATCAATTAGAGGACTCCAACGAAAGGGTCAATTTCATCAACAATGCGCTGACGAATTCGATTTTTTTCGCCGTATTTTCAAATTTTTGCACAATTCGCAATTTATCTTGTCCATCGAGTTTATAACAAGACGGTTGCGTTTGAATCAGAGAAATCAATTGCCCTAAATCAATGTTAGGTTCGGGCAAAAACAAAATTCGTCCACCTTCGGAATGAATTTCAATTTTTTTAATTCCCATTACTGTCGCGTGTTGTTTTAATTCAGCGATACTAAATAAGGTTTGTGTTGGTTCGGGCAATAAACCAAATCTATCAATCATTTCAATTTTCAAATCACGCAAATCAGCCGTTGCTTTAGCGTTTGCAATACGTTTATAAAGCACTAAACGTTCATGAACATCAAATAAATAATCATCTGGAATTAACGCGCTGACTTGCAATTCGACTTCCGCGCTGTTTGTCGTGGTTTCGAGTTCTGGTGTTTTACCCGCCTTCAACGCACTGACAGCACGTTCCAATAATTCGGTATAAAGCGTAAAACCGATTTCTTGAATTTGACCACTTTGACCTTCGCCGAGTAATTCGCCTGCACCCCGAATTTCCATATCGTGTGCTGACAACATAAAACCCGCGCCCAATTCACCAGCGGCTTCAATGGCATCCAAACGTTTAATGGCATCTGCGGTCATTAACGCTTTTGGTGGCACAATAAAATACGCATACGCTCGATGATGTGAACGTCCGACCCGCCCGCGCAGTTGGTGCAACGCAGCCAAACCTAATTTATCGGCGCGATTGATAATCATCGTATTCGCGCTGGGAATATCAATACCACTTTCGATAATCGTGGTGCTGAGTAACACGTTGAACCGTTGATGATAAAAATCAAGCATGATGCGCTCGAGTTCTTTGCCGTGCATTTGACCGTGAGCGATTTCTAGCCGCGCTTCTGGAATTAAACGACTCAAAACTTCCGCCATTTTATCCATGCTTTTAATGTCGTTATGGAGGAAAAAAACCTGTCCGCCACGTTTGATTTCACGCTGACACGCTTCTCGAATTTGTTCATCTTGCCATTCATTGATAAACGTTTTAATTGGATGACGATTTGGTGGTGGACTAGCGATAATTGAAATATCACGCAAGCCACTCATAGCCATATTTAACGTCCGAGGAATCGGTGTTGCTGTCAACGTAAGCAAATCAATTTCAGCGCGTAATTTTTTAAATTGTTCTTTTTGACGCACGCCAAAACGGTGTTCTTCGTCAATAATCACCAGTCCTAAATTTTTATATTTCAAGCCGTCACTGAGTAATTTATGCGTGCCAATTAAAATATCAACCGTTCCTTTTTCGAGTTGTAGCGTAATTTCTTTTTGTTCTTTAGGTGTAACGAAACGAGACATCAATTCGATTTTAATAGGTAAATCGGCAAATCGATCACAAAAATTGACGTGATGTTGTTGCGCCAATAGAGTTGTTGGCACGAGAACGGCAACTTGTTTACCGCTTTGAACCGCTAAAAATGCGGCTCGCATGGCAACTTCAGTTTTGCCAAAACCCACGTCACCGCAAATCACTCTGTCCATTGGTTTGGCTTGATTGAAATCGCCAATAATGTCTTCAATTGCACGCGCTTGGTCAGGCGTTTCTTCAAAACGAAAATTGTGGGCGAAACTAATATATTCGCCTTCGTCGATGCGTTCAAATAACGGCACAGCGCAATGTTCATGCGCGGCGCGTTTGGCATGAATTTCAAGTAATTCTGCGGCAACATCGTGAATTTTAGCAATTGCTTTTTCTTTCGCTTTTCGCCACAAATCACTACCTAATTTATGCAGTGGTGCGTTTTCCTCGCTTATTCCCGTGTAGCGACTAATAACGTGCAACGACGCGACTGGAACATAAAGTTTGTCGTCATTGGCATAACGCAGAGCTAAAAATTCGCCACTCATGCCGCCAATTTCAAGCGTTTGCAATCCTAAATAACGTCCGACACCGTGTTCTAAATGTACGACTGGTGAGCCAATTGTAAGTTCATTTAAATTCGCAACCAGTGTTTCTAATTGCCGCGCTGACGTTTTACGGCGACGACGTTGTGCCACTTTTTCACCAGACAATTGGCTTTCAGTGATTAACGCTAACAATGGTTTTTGCAATAACAAGCCCGCGTCCAACGTAGCAACCGTGATGCAATGTGTGTGTTCACTGCTTAAAAACGATTGCCAATCCGCGACGATTTTTGGATAAATTGATTCGTGTTTTAAGGTTTGTAACAAGGCTTCTCGATGCCCCGCAGACTCAGCAACAAATAAAATTTTTCCTTCAAAATTTGTGACAAATTGTGTCAATGTGTGGGCGGGTTGTTTTGAATGCCCGTTGAAACTGATGTCGGGAAGTTTCGCGCAAGTTTCCAAAGTAATTTGTTCACGCTTTTTAAATTCGGTGGTTAACTCTTTTGATGATAAAAATAATTTTTCAGGGGAAAGGGCAGGGCGTTCGGAATCATTTTGTCGCAACTCAAAACGACTTTTTACAGCAACTTCAAAATCAGAAATTGCTGTTTTTAAATTCGGTAACGTGACAAGGAGCGCATTTTTGGGTAAATAATCAAACAGCGTCACGGTTGATTGTGTAAATAACGGTAAATAATACTCCAAACCACTTGCCGCAATGCCTTGAATAACATCACTATAAAATGCGCCCCCCTTTGAAAAGTGAGTTTTAAATTGGGCAATTGCCGCATCGTCAAATGGAAATTCACGCACGGGTAAAATCGTCAACGATTCAATTATTTCGTCGGTCGAAAAGGCACGTTGACTTTCAATATCAAAAGCGCGTAAGACTTGCACTTTCCCGTCATTGCTGATGTCTAAACGCAACGGCACTCGATTTCCCATTGCAAAAATATCCAAAATCGAACCGTGCAACGCAAATTCACCATGTGTAAAAACTTGCTTAACGGATTCATAACCACGTTGTTTTAATTGCGTTGAAATATCAGAAAGTGAATCACCACAATTCAGCACTAATTTTTGTTGTGTTAAAAAAGTGGGCGAGGTGAGGCGGTGCATTATTGTATTGGCGGCAACGATTAACGCGCCTTGTTGAACAGTTGGTAAGGTTGTTAGCGTTTGCAAGCGTTCTGACACAATTTCTGGTAGTGGAGAAAACACGTCATACGGCAACGTTTCCCAATCTGGAAAATGCAAAATGGGTTGTGAATGATTTAAAAAAAAAGCTAATTCATGTTCCAAACGCACCGCACTGTAAGTATCTGGCGCAACAATTACAAATAAACGTGGGTGGGTTTGAATAGCGGTTGCTAAACCAAGCGCATCTGCGCTGCCTATTAAACCAGACCAAGTCACGCTAGGTTGTTTAGAAGTTGGAAATGGTAAATTTAATGAAGAGTTAGACATTTTTAATTCATTGCTGTGTTGTCGTAAGTGTGGTTATTGTAACATTCAAGTTAATCACTCATATATGGACCCCTCTCATTTTGCAAGCATATTGCACATCAGGATTTGGTAGTGCTACACAAGTAATGCTCTAAAAAATATCATACAAATCAGTTACTCTATGCG
>CAIRCR010000042.1 GCA_903877065.1 uncultured Pseudomonadota bacterium | reverse complement strand
CTGTAAGATAAAACAAACATCCTCGCCTAATTGTGAATTCATCAGAATTCTCCCTTCATGTTGGCGGAATTTCTTAGAGAAATACTATCCAAAATCACTTGTTTGCAAAGCAAATCTAAACCATCTAATTCTGACAGTTTATTCTGATACTCTGCCTCACTTTGATCTAATCTTTGTGTAAATAAACTCAACAGATGTGCTTGAGCTTCTTTAAGAGCAACTTGAAATAAATCGTTTTGTTGTTTGGCAGATTTAGAGAACCATTCTCCAACAGCTCGCCATAGGGCAGTTTCGGCTTTTGCAATTCCTTCTCCCCACATTTCAACCATTTTTTCAACGTTAGGCAATTGAAGCGTTACCATTTCAACATTTTCAACAACATCGACTTTCTTAACAACATCAACATATTCAGTATGTTGAGATTCAAAACAACTGCCAGTTGTATAAGTTCTCTTCTCATTTACGGTTTGATCTATTGTTTTTGTAATTTCATCAACAGAATCTTCAATTTTAGTCTCACCTAGAGTAAAGATATTATCTGGCAGAGAATCTAAATTAACTTCGGCGATTTTTTGTCTATAAATTGATAACAATGTAGTTGCAGCTTCAGGTAATTCGGTATTGATACATTTTTCAATTTCGACAGTACCTTTATTTAATAAAACTTTCATGGATTCCTGCATTGCATAATTGCGGGTTTGAAGCATATAAGATGCACGGTTGGCAAGACCTGCTCGCATTTCTTTAAATAAATTATGAGCTATCTTCTCAATTCTTTGAATATCAGAAACATCTGATACATTGTCTTTTCTGACTTTTTTAAAAATACCTTTTGTTACAGCTTGCCCAGACATAGCAGAGCGTTGATATAGTTCAGCTGCCTTTACTATTTGTTCTGCATATTCTGGTGGTAAAACTTTAATTAAAATTTCTTTTAATTCTGATACTCCAAATTCAGTATTGGTATAATAATTTTGAACTGGTTCAATAATCTCGTCTATCAAATCTTCTTTTATATCAAAAACAACATTACGAAGTTCCTTTTCTGCTGCCATCAATTTTTTATTATCGGATGTTGTACCAAACAGTTCTTTAATGACTTCTTCTCTTTTTTCTACGTTTTTTATTATTGCATCGTCTGTCATTTTTTGGATTGTTAGCCTTATTTGTTCTTCGAATTTTCGGCTTTCTTGTTCCAAAAAAGATTGTAAATCCTCAAATTTTTGTTCAAGTTCGTGCTTTTTTTTCTCAACATCTACTTTATTGGAAATACGTTGTGTTTTGCTGTAATCATCCAGTTTTGATAAAAGTATTTCTAAACTTGCCAATGGTTGAATTAACGTTGGTGCAATTACAATTTCTGAGAATCGTTCATTGACCCGCTGTCTTAAAGCTTCCCATAAATTTAATCCGCCACTATGTACCCAAGTCCAGTCAACCCATAGCTTTAAATTTTCTGTCGAAAGTAATTCATTTGAAATATCGTCATTATCATCAATGGCATCTTCTATATCGCGTAACCAATTTTTGACTTCATTGCTATTTTTGACTTCATTGCTATCGAGGTTGCTTACGATGCGACAGTTGCATTGCTTTCTGTGTTTTTTTAAAAATTTAGCACAATCAATGCTGAATTTTTTCAACTGACTGACTTGAAAATTTTTGTCTGTCGTAGGTTCACCATTTAATGGACTGTTCCATCCCCAAGTACATTGAGCATAAAATAAAGCCCGCGCACTTACAGGAATTATATTTGGTGTTTCTTTTAGTTTTAATTCTTTTTGAATTGCATTAGCAAACTCTTTTATACGATCTTCTAATGAATCATCATTTTCACTGCGGCTATCAACCGCGTTTAAAACAAAAATCATGGCATCTGTTTTACCACCTAGCGCATCAACAATTTTTTTCACTTCTTTGAATAATTCTGCACGACTAGCAGAATCAGTATGTAAATAATTCATCACAACCAAAGAAAAGCATTGTTTCAAGTAATCTTGTATTACTTTAAAATTATCTTTGTCGTTAATGTTGTTTAAACCAGGTAAATCAAAAATCTCAACATTTACACCAGCGGGTAATTGCAATAATTCCGACCATGCAGCGGGTAGCAATTCACCTTCAACACGAATAGTTGGCACGGGAATAGTTTGTGTTTTTTTTGCGTCGTGATAAACCTTAAAAACTTTTTCTCTGACGTGTTCATAAATAACAGCATCATCTACGTTTGCAGCATCAACTTTATCCCACAACCCTTTAACCGCATCAATTTTTAGATGTCTTTTTTCACTATGAACTAAATGCAAGACCCCTGCTGACATTTCACCCGCATCCATTGGAGCAATTTGCCGACCAATCAAGCCATTAACTAACGTCGATTTACCCGCTGACGTTGTTCCAATAGTTGCAATTCTTAACGCTGGATGAGCTAATTTTTCTGCGGCTTGTTTAAAATCCGCAGTACTCCGAAACAATGAGTCGTAAATGCAATTATTTCCCTTTAAAGTAGGAGCAACAGCATAAATTTGGTTTAAATTTTCTTGAATAGAAGCAATTAAGTTACGAGCATTTTCAAGTGTATTGTGGTGTTGCGTCATAAATGTCCTGTAAATTTGGTGAAAAGCAATTTAGGTTCTGCTAATTATCGCCTAAATATAAAATACTGCTAAATTTTTTAGCTTTTATTTCACTCCAAACTGTGGTTTTCCGTACTGGCGATTGCCAATCGAATCCGTTGGTAAAATCTTGTCACCTTCAATTCGATAGCTTTGTTTGTCATAACGTCTGTTACCGATTGAATCCGTTTCGTAAATTCGTCCATTATCAGTAATCGTGTAAGACGGTTTATCGTACTGGCGATTGCCAATTGAATCCGTTGAATAAATACGTCTGTCGGCTTGTGCGGCACAAGCAAAAATTATTAGGCAGGTAAAAAGTGTAAATTTCATAATTCTCCAAAAATCGTCAAAAATTGCTACTACTCGAACCAAATATCAAATAAGCCAAAACGAAAATAAATTTTCTAAAAACAGGGCTAAATACTATCAAAGCAAAAAACACTATCCACACTAATCGTGATGACATCACTATTTCCAAGTTTAATTTTCCACCTACGAATATTTTCGACGTTTATTTCAAACGATTGAAAATGCCTTTTTTCGTGTCCTTGAATAAATCCAACGCTACTGTGGCTTTTTCGTTTTCAACATTCCAGCAGTTTTGTAGACATTCGCATTGGATAAAAAACTTTCTTTGATTGCCGCTTGAGCTGTTGCAGGACTTATTTGAGCTGTTTCAGCAATGATTATGTCGCCAACTTTTTTCTCAAAATCAGCATCAGAAAAAAAACCGTCTCGATATGCTTTTTCAAGTTCATCTAATTTTTTCATGATCTTTTTTAAAAAAGATTTTTTCATATTTGCCGATGGTAATTCATCCAGCAAACTACCGATAATTGAAGAAGCCTGTGAAAGTTGAATACATCCTCGCTCAATACGTCTAATTAAATCGGCTGTTTCTTCGGGATTGATGACATCCTTATCAATCAATTTGGAGATAGTTACGCGAATAACACTGATAAATTTTGTTTTTTCTTTATCCGTAATGTGACCTAATCTTTCTTTCGCCGCCACATTATTAGCAGCTTTCTGATATTTTCGTAATAACGTTGCTTTACGATATTTATGTACGACTACAACTGCTCCCATTACAACTGCAATAACGAAAGCAATAACTAAACTAACAGATATGACTACAACTGCTACCACTACAACTGCAATGACGAACTGAACAAAAATTGCAGCAAGATTTTCTTGAACACCTACTCCCGCAAATTCTAAAATGCACATTACAACTACAGCTGCGACTGCTACAACTTTCACTGTAGTTCCAGATTTTGTGGTAGCTGATTTCGCTACCGATTTAGTCCATCGCGCCATTGCACTCCACCCAATAATCTATTTTCAAAAGTTCACTGCTCGAAACCGATTCAGCTTCTGCAAAGGTGAATTCAAGTAGCAAGTGCAATTCCATATTTCATGCAGCTTTGCGGTTGAATTCACCTCAGCTAAAAATTCGCTCATCCAAACAAATCAAAATCATCATCGACAACAACACTGGCTACATCTAAAACATCTCCAACATTAACGCCACTTGCCCTATTTTGATTATTCAAATTTGTTCGATTGTTATCATTTGTATTTTGTCCTTCTGAATCGCCAAAAAGCCCAATTACAACGAAACCTATTATCATCCAAACCCACCATTCCATCTTTTTCTCCAAATCTTTTTGTTTAAGAAGACTAGAGTATAAAACTCACCGACGACAGGTTGTGTCATCCTGAAAATGTTTTTGAAAATAATTATTCATCGTTGCTCAAATACTCGCGCAAACCTTGAAACAACGTGTAACGTAATTCATTCGGACTAATCACTTCTACATTCGGCAACCAATAACGAATTAGTGGCAAAATTTGATGGTCGTGAGCAATGCGCGACGACACAATTAAACTGCCATCTTCCAAGGTTTTGTCGATTTGCTGATTTGGTAATAAATCCCGCCGTTTGAAATACTGGGCGACAGAACTATCAACTTTCAACACCACTTCACGTTTATTTTCAGCAAACCAAATGCTGTCTTCTTGTTCGATAATTTGATGTGTTTCAGCATCGGGTAAGAATGTTTCGGATTCAATTACAATTCCTTTGAGTTGCGTAAAACAAAAGGCTTTCAACACATTTTCAGCTTTTGCAGCAAGATACCAAATCGCTTTGTGATTCACTAATTTGTAAGGTTCTGTGCGATATATTTTTTCTTTGTATTCAAATTGAACAATGCGATGTTGCAAAATTGCTTGTTCGAGCTGT
>CAIRCR010000041.1 GCA_903877065.1 uncultured Pseudomonadota bacterium | reverse complement strand
TTTAGCTTGCTGTGCGGGTGGAAGTTGCGCGAGTTGCTCCGCCGTTTGAATGTTGTCCCAGCCGCGACCTTTCGCAATCAGTAAAACGTAAGTTGAATGGTAGTAAGGTGCGTCGTTAAAACCATGTCGCTACCTGCGGGCATTCCCATCACAATGTCGCATTTAAAATCTTTGCTTTCAACGGCAGTTTCATCAGTGAACGCATTGAGCGAGTTGCGAATAAAGCCGATGCGTTGTGGAAACCAAAAATATTCGAGTTCTTGCCCCAGTGACTTTGCGAAAAGGGTGGCGATTTTGTTTTCAAAACCGTCTTCCTTGTTGCTTGAATACGGTGGATTTAAAGGATCGGCACAAACTTTAAATTTTTCAGCGTTTGCCACAAAAACCGTTACACTTAACGTTAATCCTAAAATTACAGAAGATATTTTCATTTTTTAACCTCAATAAAAAAGCCCCAACCGAATTAAGTCGGTCGGGGCTTTTGGCTAACTAAAAAAGCAAATGCTTATTTATTAGGCAATGCAAAAACTGTGAACACGCCACCTAATTTAGTGAACGAGCTTAAACTTCTGTACGCGCCAACCGCACCCAAACCTTCAGAGTTTGAACCCGCTTCGCCATTGTCTAAGCCAGCCGCGATACCGATACCAGCCCAACCGCCGATACCAGAAAGAACACCAACGTATTGTTTACCGTTGAATTCCCAAGTATTTACGTTACCGATGATGCCAGATGGTGTTTTGAATTTGTACAATTCTTTACCTGTTTTCGCATCAACTGCTTTCAAATAACCCTCCAAAGTACCGTAGAAAACTACGCCACCAGCCGTTGCAACTGAACCAGACCAAACAGAGAAGGTTTCTTTGTTAGACCAAGCAATTTTGCCTGTTTTTGCGTCAAATGCAGTGAACTGACCTAAGTTAGTTGAGTTATCAGGTTTGCCCGTTAATACATCCGCGCCAGCTGGTCCCATTGTTAATGTTGCACCAACATAAGGTTGACCTGCCGTGTAGGCAACTTCAAATGGTTCGTAATCCATGCACAAATGATTGCCTGAAATGTAGAACAAACCAGTTTGTGGAGAGTAAGAAACAGGTTGTTGGTTTTTAGAACCTAACGCAGCTGGGCAAACACCCGCTGTATTTACATCTTCACCGTTTTGTTCCGTTGAGTATTTAGACACAACTTGTGGACGACCTGTTTTCATGTCAACGTGAGATGCCCAGTTAACCGATTTGTCGAATTTTTCAGCAACTAACAATTCGCCAGTTTCACGATCTAATGTGTAACCAAAACCGTTACGGTCAAAATGCACGATAGTTTTGTGCAGTTTGCCTTTCACTTCTTCGTCAACTAAAACAGTTTCGTTGATGCCGTCAAAATCCCATTCATCATGCGGTGTCATTTGGTAAACCCATTTCACTTCACCCGTGTCCGCATCACGCGCCCACAATGACATTGTCCATTTGTTGTCACCTGGACGTTGTACTGGATTCCACGTTGAAGGATTACCTGATCCGTAATAAATCAAGTTTAATTTTGGATCGTAAGAATACCAGCCCCATGTTGTGCCACCACCAATTTTCCATTGGTCACCTTGCCAAGTGCTAACACTTGAGTTTGCGCCAACTAATTGAACGCTACCGTCTTTCCATGCGGTGGTTTTTTTCGGGTTGATAATCGTGTCTTTATCAGGACCTACGCTGTAGCCTTTCCACGCTAATTTTCCAGTGTTGATGTCATAAGCGGCTAAGAAACCACGCACGCCAAATTCACCACCTGAAATACCTGTGATAACTTTATCTTTAACAACGATAGGCGCGTTGGTGTTTGTCATGCCTAATTTTGGATCGCCGTTTTGAACGCTCCAAACACGTTTACCTGTTTTAGCGTCTAATGCTGTTAAAACAGTGTCAGATTGTTGCAAAAATATTTTGCCGTCGCCGTAAGCTAAACCACGATTTACGGTATCGCAACACATAACAGGAATAGTAACGTCAGCGTCCTGGCTTGGTGTAAATTCCCAAATTACAGATTGTGTTGATTGATCAATCGCATAAACCGTGTTTGGAAATGGTGTGTGAATAAATAAAACACCGTTAACGACTAATGGTCCACCTTCATGACCACGCAATACGCCAGTTGAAAACGACCATGCAGGTTGCAATGTTTTAACATTGTCTGTATTGATTTGGTTTAATTTACTGAAACGTGTGCCAGCATAATCGCCGCCCCATGTTGCCCAGTTAGCAGGGTTTTGCGTTAATTTTTCTAAATCAGCGTTGGCTGATGCAATAGCGGGAACCGCTAACAACGTAGCAATTCCAGCTGTAAGCAATAAACGTTTAAAAGATTTCTTCATTGAGTTCTCCTGATATTCTGTTACATGACAGAACGATAATTATGTTTGACGACTAACGTTAGTTTTAGAGGGCGTTTATTATTGTTTAATTACGAATAGCAAGCCACTCCAAGCGCGTAAATTTAACGATTTTGATTAAAATGTCAAATTTTAAAAGCGCAATATGAATTTCAATGGTTTTAGAATTTTAACCTTCAGTTTTATAT
>CAIRCR010000040.1 GCA_903877065.1 uncultured Pseudomonadota bacterium | reverse complement strand
GTGAGTCCCTTGTCCAGAAGAGATTTAGGTAAACCATTTTTAATGATATCTTTTATCGTTTGTTCGGTAATTCGAGAAAAAGCCGTCGTTAAAAATTTTTCTAAACCAGTGCCTTTCACTTTTGTGGTCACATAAGGCTCAAAAATTTGTTCGAGCTGATCGTCTTTGATGCCAACGCCGTCATCGTGCAACGCAATTTCAATAAAATCGATGTTATTTTTCTGAACGCGATGAATATCAATATCAATCTGCCCCACGTCTTCAATGGCTTCCAGCGCATTTTTTATCAAATTGTGAATCACTTGACGAATACTGATTGGATCGCCATGAATCATCAGCGTGTTGTTTTCATAACTGACATTAAATTGCACTCCAGATTTCAACACATAAAGCGATAAAACTTCTTGAATCAGCACGGATAAATCGATATTCACCGCCTGTTTTTTTGAAGGTTTGGCGTATTCTGAAAAGTCATCAACCATCTCTTTCATCGCTTCAACTTGTTGAACAATCGTGCGTGTTGATCGTTGCAGCATATCTGCGTCAGTGGCATCTAATTTATCGGCGAGTTTATGTTGCAAGCGTTCTGCTGAAAGTTTAATTGGTGTGAGCGGGTTTTTAATTTCATGCGCTAAACGCCGCGCTACTTCGCCCCATGCGGCATTTTTTTGAGCTTGGATTAAATCCGTCACGTCATCAAAAACGACAACTGCGCCAGCTTTACGTCCATCTTGTGAAAATAAAGGTGTGCCGCGACACAACAATTCTTGCCGCCCATTTGAGCCTAAAAATACCAAGCGTTGTTGCCAAATCCCTTCGGCTTGTTCTAAAAAACGTTGAATGGATTTTAACGGTTCGGCCAATTCTGCATAATCATTTGCCAATTTTAACAATGTTTCACCGACAAACTGTGGCGCGGGAACGTGAAAAATGTTGTATGCCGCTTGATTTGCTGTGCGAATTTTGTGATTTGCATCAAAACTCATAACTCCTGCGGTCAAATTTGCCAAAATCGTTTCCAAATAAGCGCGTTGATTTTCAACTTCAAAACTCGCAATGCGTGTTTCCTGACTGGCTCGTGCGATTCGCTGTGTCATTTCGTTAAAAGATTCAACCAAAAAACCTAAATCATCTTGTGCCATAACAGGTAATTGCTCGTCGTATTTTCCAGAAGCAACCGCTTGTGTGCCTTTTACAAGGGCTTTGACTGGCGCGACAATGCTACGAATGCTGATAAACGCAATCCAAATCGCCGCCAATAAACTCATCAATAAAACCAATGACAATGCGAGTGAAAAAGTCATTTTTAGCGAATCACGCAAAAAATTCATTTCCTGATAACGCACAAACGCAAATTCTACCGAATCGGCTAAATCGGCAATTCGCACGGGAACGGGATATAACGCTTGTAAATAATGCGGTTCTTTTGATTTTACTTTCAAAATGATACGAATCATCAGCTCATCATCTCGAATAGGCGCAAGAGCCGCATATTCGCCATTTTGGCGTAACTGTAACCAGGTTTGTTCATCGGGCAAACTGGGCAAAATATCGCTAGGATTCGCGCTACTCGAAGCAATAATTCTGTCCTGACGTGAAAACAACGTCATTTCTGCCGCCCCCGAAAGCACCCGAAAATTTTCCATTTCAAGTGATACTTGGGATTCAGGCAAATCAGAAATTTTTTCAACGAGTTGTTGGGTTTGCGCTTTATTCCAACGAATGCGTTGATCAAGTGATGCTTGACTGAGTTCGAGCGCGTCTTCCATCGCTCTGTCCATTTCAACGTTAAACCAACTGTCGATTCCTTGATGCAAAAATTGCATTGAAAAATAAAACACAATTCCTGCTGGTGCGAGCGAAAGTAAAACAAACAGCGACACCATTCGGATAGTTAGGCGTGAACCCGCTTCTCGACGTTTGAGTTCGCGTGTTAACGAATACAAATTTGCACCAACCAAACCCAATAACGCAACCGTACCAACGCCATTGACAAGCAATAACCAAGAATACATTGCGCTGAGTTTTGATGATTCTTGCGTTGCACTGCTCATCAATTGTAACGCGAGCAAAATCAAGGCGCATAAAATCGTAATGGATAAACCAGCGGGAAGTTTTACTTTGGGAAAACGCATGGGTTAAAAACCTAAGATTGTTCTAATGCGACTTTCACATCTTCCAAAACACTCGCCCAATCACCAATTTCTGGCTGACGAAATAAACGTACACTTTTATACCAAATTGAATCGTTGCGATCTAACAGCCATCGCCAATCAGGGATTTTCGTGACCAACGTCCAAACAGGTAAATCAAGCGCACCCGCTAAATGTGCTGGTGCGGAATCAACCGTAATCAAGACATCTAACGCGCTCAACAATGCCGCTGTGTCCGTGAAATCATGAATGAATGGCGCGGCATCTAAAATCGTTAAGCCGTCTAAACATTGTTTTAATTCATTCGCGGCTTTTTCACCTAATTGCAAACTCACAAACGTGACATTTTTAACACTTGCCAGCGTTGCTAATTCAGCAAAATCAATTGAACGATTTGCATCGTTTGCGTGAACCGCATTTCCCGCCCAAACCAATCCCACTCGTTTATTTTCAGCGGGAATATGTTGATTAACCCAATCCTTCCACCACGCAGATTTAAACGCATCAATGGACAAATAAGGCAAATTAAATGGTACGGTTTCTAACGTTGTTTGAAACCAATAGGGTAATGCCAAAGGAAATACCCAAAAATCAAAAACAGCGTGATGTTGTTCGCCGTTGTCCAAAACGCGTTCAACCCACGGAACAGTTTTAAATAATTCGACTAAAGGTGTCGTGACTAAAACCCAAACGGTTGCGCCAAGTGCTTTTAAATTTTCGGCATAACGTACAAATTGAATCAAATCGCCAAATCCTTGTTCGGAATGAATCAAAATTGTTTTGCCTTGCAATGGCTCGCCTTGCCATTGTTTCGCCGTTAAATTGGGTTGATTGGGTTTGCTTGGATTTGTATTTTTGGGGTGATAAAACCATTGATATTGCGCCCAGCCTTCTTTTAATCGTCCTATCAACATTAAAAACAGTGCGTAATTGTAATTTGCGTCGATAAATTGCGAATCCAGCTTTAAAGCGGTAACGAAATGCTGTTCTGATTCAACGAATTGAGATAAATTTTTTAACACAATCGCTAAATTGCTATGCACTTTGGCTTCATTTAAATTAAATGAAAGTGCGTTACGATAACTTTTTTCAGCGTCATTTAAACGCTGTAATTTTTGTAACGCTACGGCGTAATTGTAGTGCGCTCCTGCGTAATCGGGACGTAGAGCAATGGCTTTTTGATAACAGGTTTCTGCTTCTTCTAAACGCTTTAATTTTTCTAGCGTAATGCCCAAATTATTGTGTGCAACAGCGAATTTTGGCGAAATTTTAATGGCGTGTTTGGCGCATTTTTCGGCTTCATCTAAACGATTCTGTTCGTAATAAGCAAAACCTAAATTGCTCCACGCCTCTGCATCGTCTGGTGACAAATCAGCAGAAATTTGTTTTGCGTTAAGCGATTCGTCGATTTTTCCAAGCGATTGAAAAACTGCACCCAAAACTTTCCAGCCAAAACCGTGTTTTGGAAAACGCTTTATTAAATCGCGGGCGGACACTTCTGCGGTATCATATTCTTTCTGATTGTAGAGCGAGGCAACGGCGTTAATTTCAGCTGGTGTTGGAGCGGCAACGGCTCGCATCGGCATTTTTTTTGATGGTTTGAATGGAATGTTTTTTTTCATAATTTATTGTTTATGTGGCAATTAGGCTTTCTTGATATAAAACGTTTGTACGTTATCGCTTTTGATTAAATTAACAATTTCGTGTGCCGCTTGCTGACAAAAAACCCCAAAATCTAAATGTGCGGCAGGATCGGTTACTGAAATTTTCACAACATCTTCCGCGTTTAAAGTATTCAAGGCTTTTTTTAATTTCAACAAAGGCATCGGACAGTTTAAGCCGATTGCATCGACTTCAAGTGTAAAGGTCATCATGGTGTTTTCAGGTATTGCTCGATTTTTAAAGCACTTATAATACCACGCTAATCAAATCATCAAATCAGGTTACATTTTATGGATTATTTTCCCATTTTTATAAAACTCACACAGCAACCTTGCTTAGTTGTTGGTGCGGGAAATTGCGCGGCACGAAAAATTGAATTGCTTTCGCGTGCTGGCGCGAAAATTACCGTTGTGGCGCGTGACATTAGTTCAGAAATCACCGCACGAAACGATTTAATAATTCATCAAAAAGAGTTTGAAACCAGTGATTTACACGGCTTTAAATTGGTAATTTCAGCGACAAATGACACAGCAACAAATCAATATGTCAGCAAGTGTGCAAATCAACACAATGTTTTAGTTAATGTGGTCGATAGTCCTGCGTTGTGTGATTTTATTTTTCCAGCCATTGTTGACCGTGCGCCGATTACGATTGCCATTTCATCAGGTGGAATGTCACCTGTTTTGGCACGATTATTACGCGCTAAAATTGAAACGCTAATTCCGCCTACTTACGGCGTGTTAGCAAAATTAGCTGAAAAATTCCGTGAAACAGTAAAACAAACAGTTTCGCCGCCATCAAATCGCCGAATTTTTTGGGAAAATGTGTTGCAAGGTCGCGTGGCTGAATTAGTTTTTGCGGGTAAAAATGACGAAGCCGAGCAGGAATTAACACAAGCCATAAATCAAAACGCAACATTCTCAAATAATGGCGAAGTTTATTTAATTGGCGCGGGACCTGGTGCGGCGGATTTACTGACTTTTCGAGCGTTGCGTTTGATGCAACAAGCCGATGTTGTTGTTTACGATAGATTAGTTTCGCCTGATATTTTGGATTTAGCACGACGTGATGCTGACAAAATTTACGTCGGCAAAGAACGTAGCCAACACGCACTGCCGCAAGAAAAAATTAACTCGTTATTAGTCAAACTTGCCAAAGAAGGTAAGCGAGTAGCGCGATTGAAAGGCGGCGATCCGTTTATTTTTGGGCGTGGTGGTGAAGAAATTGAAACGTTAATGGAACAAAATGTCACGTTTCAAGTTGTGCCAGGAATTACAGCCGCGACAGGTTGCGCGAGTTACGCGGGGATTCCGTTGACGCATCGAGATTATGCCCAATCGTGTATTTTTGTCACGGGACATTTAAAAAATGATGGTGTTAATTTGAATTGGACACAATTGGCTGCGCCGAATCAAACGGTTGTCATTTATATGGGGTTAATTGGGTTAGAACGAATTTGCCAATCGTTAATTGCTCATGGTAGCGCGGCAGACTTACCGATTGCGTTGATTGAAAAAGGCACAACTTCACAACAGCGTGTCGTTACAGGAACGTTAAGCACGTTACCTGAAATTGTGAAACATGAAACGATTAAACCGCCCACGTTGATTATTATTGGTATGGTGGTGAGTTTGCATAAAAAGTTAAATTGGTTTGCTAATAAAGTAAGATAGAACGGCAGTTTTTCAACAAAATCGTTGAATTTTGGCGTTAAACTCCTTATCCTTTGACCTGTTCAAATTTCAATTGAATATGGTTTAGAACAAGAAAAACAACTTTTAAATTACCGTTGAGGATACTATGAAAAAATCAATTTTAGCTTTAGCAACTGTTGCGTTAATCGGTTTAAGTGGTTCAGTTTTCGCTGATGAACAAACAGAAATCGGTGCAAAAATTTATGAACGTGCATTCGGTCGTGGTTGTGGCACTTGCCACGACATCGCATCAAACCCACAATTATTCGATTTAGTAAAATCTGGCAAATTGCCTTTAGGTAGCTTTGAACAAACATTGAAAGATGGCAAAGGTGGAATGCCAAAAGCGATCGCAGCGATTATGGAAGTAGGTCCAGTTAAAAAAGCAGGCTACGGCGAAGATCAAGCTGTTCAAGCATTGTATGCTTACATTAAAAATAAATAAGTCATCGAAATTCTCCGTTTCCTAAGTTGAAAAAGAGCCGTGCCAGTTTTTTAAACTCGCACGGCTTTCTTTTACCATAAAATGCTACACTAGCGTGTTATCACTCTATCGTTTTCCCTATGAATGCACTCACTATTCACAATCTTCGTAAAACATATCAAAACGGCTTTGAAGCCTTAAAAGGCATTGATTTAGAAGTTAAACAAGGTGATTTTTTTGCACTGCTTGGCGCAAATGGCGCGGGAAAATCGACCGCAATTGGCATCATTAGCTCACTTATAAACGCGACGAGCGGCACAGTAGAAATTTTCGGTCACAACGTCAAAACACAGCGAAATTTAGCCAAAAGTTGTTTAGGCTTAGTGCCGCAAGAAATCAATTTTAATCAATTCGACAGTGCTAAAAATATCGTTCTCAATCAAGCGGGTTATTACGGTATTCCACATAAATTGGCGTTACAGCGTATGGAAATTTGTTTAAAACAAGTCGATTTGTGGGACAAGCGTGACACGATGTCGCGTCGTTTGTCAGGCGGTATGAAACGCCGTGTCATGATTGCTCGTGCTATGGTTCATGCGCCAAAATTGCTCATTCTCGATGAACCAACGGCTGGCGTAGACATTGAAATTCGTCGTTCAATGTGGCAAATGATTCAAGAGGTGAACGCACAAGGCACAACGATTATTTTAACGACGCACTATCTCGAAGAAGCTGAAAGTTTATGCCGCAACATTGCAATTATTGATAGCGGTAAAATTGTCGAACATTCTGACATGGTGAGTTTGCTAACACGCTTACACGTCGATTATTTCATTTTAGATTTAGCACAGCCAACATCGAATCCCATTTTAGAAGGTTACGAAGTCAAACAAATCAACGAAAAAATATTAGAAATCGGTGTGCCAAAAGAACGCAGTTTGAATGATTTATTTACCCAACTTAGCGCGGTAAATATCCGAGTTATTAGCATGAAAAACAAAAGTAATCGTTTAGAACAGTTGTTTATCAGCTTAATCGACGGAAAAAATACAGGGAAAAACGGATGAGTGTACTAATTGCGTTTAAAACAATTGTGCGTAAAGAAATTTATCGTTTTGTGCGAATCTGGCCACAAACCTTATTGCCGCCTGCGATTACAACGGCGTTGTATTTTTTGATTTTTGGTAAATTGATTGGTGAACGAATTGGTACTGTTAACGGTGTGAGTTATATGGACTACATTGTGCCAGGCATTATTTTAATGTCAGTCATTACACATTCTTACGCCAACGTAGTGTCGTCATTTTATTCAACAAAATTTCAGCGAAACATCGAAGAATTATTGGTTGCGCCAGTGCCAAATTGGGTAATTTTAGCGGGTTATATTAGCGGCGGAATTTTTCGCGGGATTTTAGTTGGAGCAGTTGTCGCCGTGATTTCGCTATTTTTCGCACCGATGACGATTCAAAATCCGTTAATTGCAATTGCCGATGTGTTGTTAACGGCAACGCTGTTTTCTCTGGCTGGTTTTATCAATGCGATATTGGCAGAAAGTTTTGATGATATTTCGATTATTCCTAATTTTGTTTTAACGCCACTGAGTTATTTGGGCGGTGTGTTTTATTCTGTAGATATGTTGCCACAAATTTGGCAACACATTTCGCTTGGTAATCCTATTTTGTACATGGTGAATACGTTTCGTTATGGAATTATTGGCGTATCGGACGTTGATATTTCATTAGCGTTTTTGATGACGGGCGGTTTTACTTTGTTGCTTGCGTTATGCGCGTTGTGGCTGTTAAGTCGTGGCACGGGAATTAAAACGTAATCGTTCCCACGAACTTTCAACGTGAGAACGATTTTTTGATTGTTACGCTAACTTTTCTTTCAAAATTTTATTCACTTCGGCTGGATTGCCTTTGCCTTGCATGGCTTTCATCACTTGCCCAACAAAGAAACCAAACATTTTTTCATTGCCACCGCGATATTGCTCAACTTGTTTTTCGTTGGCGGCGAGAATCGTTTCAATAATGGCTTCAATCGCGCCCGTATCCGTGATTTGTTTCAAACCTTGCGTTTCAATAATTTCATCGGCAGATTCTGAACTGTTCCATAAAAATTCAAACACTTGTTTTGCAATTTTTCCTGAAATGGTGTCATCGGCAATTCGTGCAACCAAACCCGCTAAACGAGTGGGTTCGATGGGTGACGCCGTGATTGTTAAATCAGCACGATTCAACGCTGCTGACAATTCGCCTGTTATCCAATTTGCACAAATTGCGCTTTCACAACCCGATATTTTCACAACGTTTTCAAAATAATCTGCCAATTCACGCGACGCGGTCAAAATCGTCGCGCTTTCGTCGTTCAAGTTGTAATCAGTTTTGAAACGTGCTTTTTTTGCTTCGGGTAATTCGGGTAACGAGGCTTTAATTTCTGCCTTTAATTCGTCGCTAACAAAGACTGGTAACAAATCGGGATCTGGGAAATAGCGATAATCGTTGGCTTCTTCTTTACTTCGCATTGAGCGCGTTTCGTCTTTGTCGGAATCGTATAAACGGGTTTCTTGAACGACTTTTCCACCGCTTTCAATGACTTCAATTTGGCGTTCGACTTCGTGGTTAATCGCTTTTTCGACAAATTTAAACGAGTTGATATTTTTAATTTCAGCGCGAGTTCCAAATTCGATTTGACCTTTTCGGCGCACGGAAACGTTAGCATCACAACGAAAAGAGCCTTCTTGCATATTGCCGTCACAAATTTTTAAATAACGCACTAAATCATGAATTTTTCGCATATAAGCAACGGCTTCTTTTGCAGAGCGCATATCGGGTTCAGACACGATTTCAAGCAATGGCGTGCCAGCACGATTTAAATCAATGCCCGTCGAACCGTGAAAATTTTCGTGTAATGATTTGCCTGCGTCTTCTTCCAAATGCGCTCGTGTTACGCCTATACGTTTAGTTTCGCCTTCGACTTCAATATTTAAATGCCCATTACCAACAATCGGCAATTCAAATTGACTGATTTGATAACCTTTTGGCAAATCAGGATAAAAATAATTTTTGCGAGCGAAAATAGAATAGGGCGCAATATCGGCTTCAATTGCCATTCCGAAAATAACTGCTTTTCGCACGGCATCTTCATTCAAAACGGGCAAAACGCCTGGAAAACCTAAATCTACCGCACAGGCTTGTGTATTAGGTTCTGCACCGTAAGCGGTTGCCGCACCCGAAAAAATTTTAGATTTGGTCGCTAATTGTGCGTGAATTTCTAAGCCTATGACGACTTCCCATTGTGTGTTCATCATGATCTCCTTTTAGTAAGACGTGTTGATATGTTTCAAAAAATACAACGATTTTGGTTAAGCAACATTTGTTTCGCCCAAACGTGACCACGCTGTCAAAACAGCTTTGACAACGGTGGCGAGTGGAATCGCCAAAAATACGCCCCAAAATCCCCACAAACCGCCAAAAAATAAAATGGCAACGATAATGGCAATCGCGTGTAAATTAACCGCTTCAGAAAAAAGTAGCGGCACAAGTAATACGCCGTCCACCGCTTGAATAATGGTGTAAGCAATCACAATCGCCATGAAATCATCGTTGCTCAAACCCCATTGAAAATACGCAACGCCTAAAACGGGAAATGTCACCAGCGTCGCGCCAATGTAGGGCAAAATAACTTGTAAGC
>CAIRCR010000039.1 GCA_903877065.1 uncultured Pseudomonadota bacterium | reverse complement strand
TGTCACGTTACGATTCAGTTTTGGCGTTAATGCGTGAGTTAAAACATATCGGCGCACACAATGTGAATTTGCAACGTCAAAAAAATCTAACTTCAAAAAAATCATTGGAAATTATGATTACAAATTATCCGCACGACGAATCAGGCAAAATCGTTGCCACGTTTGAAGTGATTCAAATCGTGGCGCGTAAACAAATTCGCTGATGCTCAGGCGCGTAAGTTGACTTATAATTGCGCGGTAACTTTTACACTTTATGAAATTTAGGAAAAATAATAATGAAAAAATTAACGCTTTTACTGTCACTTGGCACATTTATGTTTACTTCAGTTGCCAGCGCACACGGTCCAGTTCGTCAAAAATTAGAACAAGAAATTACCATCAACGCACCAGCCGCAAAAGTGTGGAACATTATCAAAGAATACAACGATTTGTCGTGGTTGCCTGTGGTCAAAGGTGTTACAGCAACAGGCGGTAATGAAAAAGGCGCGTCACGCACTTTAAATTTGAAAAATGGCGGCACAATTACTGAAGAATTAAAAAAATACGATGCCGCTAAAATGTCTTATGACTACAAAATTACTGACATGAGCAGCACACATACGATTGTACATTCAGGCGTAGAAGAAAAAGTCCCCGTGTTTCCTGTTGATAATTACGCAGCAACGATTAAAGTAGAAGACAAAGATGGTTTATCGGTTGTGTCATGGAAAACAGGTTATTACCGCGCTTACATGAACAACAATCCACCTGCTGAAATGAACGAAGAAGCGGCTAATTCTGCGGTTTCTGCAGTATTAAAAGAAGGTTTGGCAAATTTAAAATCTTTGGCTGAAAAATAAGTGTTAAAAATTTCAAAATGGACGGTAGCGATGGGAGTCGCTGCCGTTTTTTTATATTCTCCCGTTCAAGCAAAACCATTTGCTTACATCACAAATCAGCTCGGTGACAGCGTTTCGGTCATTGACTCTCAAACAAACACCGTTAAAAACACGATTCCAGTACAAGGCAAACCCGCAGGCGTTGCGGTTTCGCCAAATGGTGAACGGGTTTATGTTTCAACGCCAGAAGCAAATGGCGTTGCGGTAATAGACACAAAAACAAATGCCGTTATTTCGACAATTAAAATGAGTGAAGGCGCGTTAGGCATTGCGGTTTCACCTGATAATCAGCGTTTATATGTTGCTGATTGGTATCAAAATAGCGTGAGTGTTATCGATACAAAATCATTGCAAATCGTGGCGACAATTAACGTTGAAAAATCGCCTTCGGGTTTAATGGTGAGTTCGGATAATCACTTTTTGTACGTTGCCAATCGGTTGAGTAATTCGGTTTCTCAAATTGATTTAAAAAATCTGGAAACGCGAAACGTAACACCCGTTGGCAAACATCCATTCGGTTTGACGTTAGATGCTAAAAACGAACGACTTTACGTTGCCAATGTTCAAAGTGATGATGTGAGTGTTTTAGATACCAAAACAATGCACTTAATGACGACGATTAAAGTTAATAAATTGCCGTATGCTGTGATTTTAGCAAAAAATGACACGCTACTTTTTGTGACAAATCAAGAAGACGGTAACGTTTCGGTGATTGATACACAAACGTTAAAAGTCATTAACGAAATTACTGTTGGCGATAAACCCGAGGGTATTGCAACGCATTCGGATGATGTTCATGTTTACGTCGCAAACTGGTTCGATAACACCGTTTCAGTGATTGATGCGAATACGCTCACCGTCGTCGAAACCATTAAAACTGGCTCAGGCAGTCGAGCATTTGGTCAATTTTTCAGCCGCTAACTTTTTATGCAATCGAACGCGGTCATTTATTCGCTCCCTTATTTTTCAGACAGTGCCGCCTTGTTTGAACCTTTTGCCGCACAATCATGGGCGGTATTTTTAGACAGCGGTTATCCTCGCAGCAAACAAGGTCGTTACGACATTATTTCCGCAAATCCAATTTGTACGCTTGTCACTGTTGGCAAAAACACAACAATTACCACTAAAAACGAAGTCATTGTTTCAAACGAAAATCCATTTGAATTAGTCAAAAGTGAATTGACACGCTACGGCAAAATGTTTGATTTCAGTCTTTTGGCGGAATTTGATTTGCCGTTTGTTGGTGGGGCAATCGGTTATTTTTCATACGATTTGGTACGACGCTTAGAAAATTTACCACGTCTTGCTGAAGATGCTGAAGCCATTCCTGAAATGGCAATTGGCATTTATGATTGGGCGTTAATTGTTGATCATAAAACTAAAAAAAGTTTTTTGATTTGTTACGATGCCGCGAAATTTGATGAGTTTAAAGCACATCCCCCCCGCCCCTCTTCAAAGGGGGGAGAAGATAAATTTTCTGTTACCAGCGAAATCAACGCTAATTTTTCACAAGACACCTACGCGCAAGCCTTTCAAAAAATTAAGCATTATTTGAAAGAAGGCGACTGCTATCAAGTCAATTTAACGCAACGTTTTTCAGCAACGTGCGAAGGCGATACTTGGGACGCTTATCAGACGTTGCGTGATTGTAACGCCGCGCCATTTAGTGCTTATTTGAATTTCCCCGACGTGAAAATTTTGAGTTCTTCGCCCGAACGATTTTTAAAACTTACAGGTCGTTACGTTGAAACAAAACCGATTAAAGGCACGCGACCACGCAAATCTGACGCGCTCGAAAATGACGCGCAAATTCTTGATTTAAAAACCAGCCCAAAAGACCGCGCTGAAAACGTGATGATTGTCGATTTGTTACGGAACGACATCAGCAAAGTGTGTCAAAACGTGCGTGTGCCAAAGTTGTTTGAAATCGAAAGTTATAGCACCGTTCATCATTTGGTTAGTACCGTGACGGGCGAATTAAACGAGCCTCAACACGCGCTTGATTTGTTGCAACATTGTTTTCCAGGCGGTTCGATTACGGGCGCACCGAAAATTCGCGCCATGCAAGTGATTGAAGAACTCGAACCGAATCGGCGCGGCGTTTATTGTGGCGCGTTGGGTTACATTGATTTTAATGGCAACATGGACACGAATATCGCCATTCGCACGTTGGTTCAATCGCACGACACGATTCGATTTTGGGCGGGCGGCGG
>CAIRCR010000038.1 GCA_903877065.1 uncultured Pseudomonadota bacterium | reverse complement strand
TAAATGATAACGTGTTTTTCCCAGCTTTTTTATTCAATTTAGCGTGTTTTGAAATGTGCCATTTCAATCGCTAAATTTCGCGTTTGTCCACTCAACGATTCGGCTGCGGCCGCTGCTTCTTCAACTAACGCGGCATTTTGTTGAGTGACACTATCCATTTGAACAATAGCTTCATGAACTTGATCAATACCTGCATTTTGTTCAAATGATGCCGATGAAATGCCAGATACAATGTTAGCGACTTCTTGAATTGCAGAAACGATGTCTTCCATTGTTTTGCCTGCTTGTGTCACTTGTTGACTGCCACCGTTAATGCGTTCGACTGATTCACCGATTAACTGCTTCACTTCACCAGCTGCATTTGCGGCACGTTGCGCTAGATTACGCAATTCAACTGCCACAACGGCAAAACCTTTGCCTTGTTCGCCAGCTCGTGCCGCTTCGACAGCCGCGTTCAACGCTAAAATGTTTGTTTGAAACGCAATATCATCAATCACTGACACAATATCGACAATTCGATGCGACGATTCATTGATACTGACCATTGTTGCGACCACATTATTCACAACTTCCACGCCTTTTTGCGCGGTTTTTGACGCATCAACTGCCAGTTCATTCGCACGTTTTGCATTTTCAGTGTTTGCTTGAACGGTTGCGGCTAATTCTTCCATGCTTGCTGCCGTTTGTTCCAAACTTGCCGCCTGTTCTTCAGTTCGATGTGATAAATCATGATTGCCCTCAGAAATTTCATTCGATGCACTCGCAATGACTTCGCTAGTTGCTTGAATTTCACCAATCAAATTTTTCAAATTTTCAACGGTTAAATTCATTCCAATTTTTGTGGCGGCAAATGCGCCAACGTAATCTTCCGTAATTGTTTGTGTTAAATCGCCTTTTGCCAACGCTTCGGCAACTCGCAATATATCTGTCAAACTATGTTTAGTTGTTTCAAACAATTGGTTAATCAATTCCGCTAAACGTTTGCCATAACCAATTTTGTCGTGCATCGACATTTTGACGCTAAAATCACCACAATCTGCGCCTGAATACACAATGCTATCAATTTCTTCAACCAACTTGCTTAACGCATTAACTGTGTTATTTACACTATCTTTTGTTTGAGCAAACACGCCTTGGTAATCTACCGTAATTTTCTGGCTTAAATCGCCATTTCCTAAGGCATTTGTAACACGCATCACATCGTTCATGCCCATATCAACAACATCACTTAATTGATTTAAAGATTCACTAATATCACGCCCAAATCCTTTTTTATCCGATAACACTATTTTTTTACTAAATTCACCGCGTACAGCGTTGTTAACGACTTCATCAATTTCTCTAACTAACTGAGTCAGGCTATCTTGCATGATTTTTGTAGACTGTAACATCATGCCTAATTCGTCAGTTGAACTCGTATCAATCACAGAACTTAAATCACCATTTGCAATCGCCCCTATAGATTTACATACTTCGTTAATTTTTTGGATAATAATTTTAGCAATCACAGACCCTAACAACACTCCTAAAATAATCGCCAC
>CAIRCR010000037.1 GCA_903877065.1 uncultured Pseudomonadota bacterium | reverse complement strand
TTGCAAGTGATTCGAGCGAAACAAAAAAACTAAATAACTTCTAAAAACACTTAACAAAACTTGGAATTCATTATGGCAAAAAATGTAGTTATTATCGGCACTCAATGGGGTGACGAAGGCAAAGGTAAATTAGTCGATTTATTGACTGAACAAGCATCAGCAGTTGTACGTTTTCAAGGTGGACACAATGCAGGTCACACGCTTGTTATTAACGGACAAAAAACCGTTTTACATTTAATCCCGTCAGGAATTTTGCGTGAAAACGTGAAATGTTTAATCGGTAACGGTGTCGTTCTATCTCTGAATGCGTTATTTGAAGAAATTGAATTTTTAGAAAAAGCAGGGCTTTCGGTTCGTAATCGTTTATTGATTAGTGAAGCGTGCGCGTTGATTTTACCGATACACATTGCGATTGACCAAGCGCGTGAAAAGGCACGCGGCGGCAAAGCGATTGGCACAACCGGACGCGGCATTGGTCCTGCGTATGAAGATAAAGTCGGACGACGTGGTTTGCGGGCAGGCGATTTGTTAAACGCCGCAACGTTTGCGGAAAAATTGAAAGAATTGGTCGAATATCATAACTTTATGTTGGTGAATTATTACCATGTCGAACCTGTGAATTTCGAGGACGTTTTAACAGAAACATTGCGTTTAGGTGAGCAACTTAAACCAATGATGACCGACGTGAGCGAGTTGCTTTATGCGGCACAAAAACGCGGCGACAACGTTTTGTTTGAAGGCGCACAAGGCGCGTTGCTTGATATTGATCACGGAACGTTCCCTTACGTCACGTCTTCAAACACGACCGCAGGTGGCGCGGCAACGGGTAGCGGCATTGGTTTGCTCGATTTCGATTATGTTTTAGGTATCACAAAAGCCTATTCAACCCGCGTCGGCAATGGACCTTTCCCATCAGAATTACACGATGACAATGGCGAATTTTTAAGCGTAAAAGGTCACGAATTTGGCGCAACTACAGGACGCAAACGCCGTACAGGTTGGTTTGATGCCGTGGCGATGCGTAAATCAGCACAACTCAACAGTTTGAGCGGTATTTGTTTAACTAAATTAGACGTGCTTGACGGTTTGGCAAAAATTGGTATTTGCACGGCATACAACATCGGCGGAAAAATTACCGAAGTTGCGCCGCTTGGTGCTGATTCTTATGAACAATGCGAGCCTGTAATTGAAGAAATGACAGGTTGGACAGAACCAACCGCAGGCGTTACGAATTATGATAATTTGCCTGAAAATGCAAAAAAATACATTCGTCGCTTGGAAGAATTAGTTGGCGTAAAAATCACCATCATTTCAACTGGCGCAGAACGTGACGAAACCATCGTGTTAGAAAATCCTTTCGCTTAAACGGAGTAAGTAAAAAATGACAGAAACATCAACTGTAGATGATTTAACCATCACTTACGAAGAAAACGGCATTGAAACCGTTAAACAACTCGATAAAAAAGTGCTAACAAAAGGCGCGTGGGCAACGATTATGTACCGTTACAAAGAATGGAGCGCGGCGAAAGGTGAGTACGGCGCGGATAAATACACCATTCGCCGTTATCAAAAACGTGATGGCAATTATCAGCAAAAATCGAAGTTCAACATTTCCAGCGTCGATCAAGCAAAAGGTATTATAGAAATTTTGCAAGAATGGACGAAAGAATAACGCGGTTTTTATAACGTTAGAAACGAAAAAGGCGGCGTGAAATTATCACGCTGCCTTTTTTTACGTGGGTAAAAATTTATTTTACTTTTCGTTTCGCGGCAATTCGTAACCGTAACGCATTCAATTTGATGAATCCAGCGGCATCTTTTTGGTCATACGCGCCTTTATCATCTTCAAATGTAGCAATGCTTTCGTCGAATAAACTGTCCGTTGCCGATTCACGTCCAACAACAATCACGTTGCCTTTGTAGAGTTTCAAACGCACTTTACCGTTCACGTTGAGTTGAGATTCATCAATCATCGTTTGCAGCATTTGACGCTCTGGACTCCACCAATAACCGTTGTAAATCAACGTCGCATAACGTGGCATCAATTCATCTTT
>CAIRCR010000036.1 GCA_903877065.1 uncultured Pseudomonadota bacterium | reverse complement strand
TAACCACTCTGCGGCGGATAAACCTTGTGAGCAATCCATTCGCATATCAAGTATGCCATCATTCATAAAACTAAAACCGCGTGTTTCGTCATCGAGTTGTGGAGATGAAACACCTAAATCAAGCAAAATGCCGTCAATTTTTCCGTTCAAATTAGCTTTAGTCACAAATTGTTCCATTTCAGAAAATGGTGCGTGAATCAATTGAAAACGTACATCTTGTGACATTTGTTGAGCGCGGTCACATTTAATTGCTGTGTCGTCACGATCAAACGCAAGTAATCGTCCATTTTTGCCTAATGCTTCTAAAATACGCTGGCTATGCCCACCACGTCCGAATGTTGCGTCTATATAAACACCATTTTGTTTAATTGCTAAATGGTGCAACGCTTCATCTAGCATTACCGATACATGGATCATCAACAAATCCTTCCGTTGTTAAAAAGCAATAAAAAATCCAGAACATATAGCTAAATCTAGTTCACTATAGATTTCAAATAAGCCTTAGTCAAGAGTACTTCCATCAAAAGTTACCTGATAAAAACAAAATGAGTTATTCAATCTAATAATGTTTGCAATTATTATATCATTTTGATATTTAAGATTATTTTATATTTAAAACCTTCGGATTTGTAACTAATCAGTCCCAAAAATTTCAAGGTGTTTTTACACATTGTCAGACAAATAACTTGAACGTAAAAATATGAAATGTACTTTTGTCAAATTCAACGCCCACTTTTTAATTTAGCTTGTGACGACGCAACAAATACAAAATAGACGTTACTTTGCAATCATTAAAACGCTTGGTAAGCTACTCGTCATTAAATAACCCCTGAAAAAGACACAAATACGCCATCGTTTTGGCAAATTTTTCATTGAAAAAGATAATAAACTGTATTTCAAACTCAATTTACAGCTAAGATTTTAAATCTTTTTTCTAAAACAAATTCGGAATTACGTTCACCATGTCTACACTCAAATCGTTACCACGCTGGAAAAACTACCTTACCCTTTGCAAACCCAACGTGGTAGCAGAAATGTTATTCACAGCAATTGTTGGAATGTTGCTGGCTAGGCCTACTTTACCGCCATTAGATTTGCTGTTTTATAGTCTTGTTGGAATTGGTTTCGCGTCAGCGTCAGCGGCTGCAATCAATCATTTTATCGACCGAAAAGCAGATGCTGAAATGCGCCGCACCGAAAATCGTCCGTTGCCACAAGGCACGTTAAGCACAACAAATGTACTCAGTTTCGCGGCAATTTTGGGTGTTAGCGCAATGATTTTGTTGATTGTAAAAGTCAACGTTTTAACCGCCATTTTGACGTTTTTATCGTTATTTGGTTACGCAATTGTTTACACCTGTTATTTAAAACGTGCCTCACCGCAAAATATTGTCATCGGTGGATTATTCGGCTCAACGCCGCCGTTATTGGGTTGGTGTGCCATGACTGGCGAAGTGCATTCCCACGCTTTATTGCTGGCTTTGATTGTTTTTGTTTGGACACCGCCACATTTTTGGGCGTTAGCAATCGCTCGCCAAGAAGAATATGCAAAAGTAAATATTCCTATGCTGCCTGTAACGCACGGCGCGGATTACACACGGTTGCAAATTTTGCTTTATACCGTGTTGTTATTTGTTGTGACGATGTTGCCGTATTTGACAGGCATGAGTGGCTTAATTTATTTAGTTGCCACACTGATTCTCAACATCGTATTTTTGTATTACGTCATTACCATGATGCGTGTCAAAGACAATAAAACCGCGATGCGAACGTTTTGGTATTCGATTGTTTATATCACAATTATTTTTGCCGCTTTGTTACTTGATCATTATTTGAGAATTACGTTATGACATTTACTCACCACGAACACACACCATCACCTGAACATCCTTTTGCAGAAATTGTCCGCATTTTAGGTAAAGGCAAAAAAGGTTCGCGTCCGCTTACTCAAGAAGAAGCCTACAACGCTATGAAAATGATTTTGGCAGATGAGGTTTTGCCGATTCAATTGGGTGCATTTTTAATGTTGATGCGTGTTAAAGAAGAAACCTCTGAAGAATTAGCAGGATTTGCTCAAGCATCTAGGGATTGGCTTAAAGCAAATTCGCTTCAGCCAAAATTTGAAGGTGAAGACAAAATAATTCCCCCCTTTGAAGGGGAACAGAGGGGATGTGCTGTTGACCTTGATTGGTCATCTTACGCTGGGAAACGTCGGCATTTGCCTTGGTTTTTATTGTCAGCTTTGTTGCTCGTTGAAAACGGCGTAACCATTTTTATGCACGGCGCAGAAGGGCATTCACCAGACAGAATTTATGCTGAAAACGTGTTGCATCATTTAGGTTTGACAGCCGCGACTTCGATTCAAGACGCGCAACAACAATTAAAAACACAACGTTTTAGTTATTTGTCGCTCGAACACTTTTGCCCGAAGCTGCATGAAATTATCGAATTACGCCCAATTTTAGGATTGCGCTCACCCGTTCATACGTTGGTTCGTTTGCTGAATCCATTTGATGCACCGCACAGCATTCAAGGAATTTTTCATCCCAGTTATCGTGCTGTTCATCAACACGCCGCGCTGATTTTAAATCAGCCACACATGGCGGTTTTAAAAGGGGAGGGCGGCGAAACTGAACGAAATCCCGATGTAGAATGCCTTGTTCAAAGTGTTCACAACGGTGAATTAAGTGATGAAACTTGGGACGCATTATTTACGCATCGGCACGTTAAATCCGAAAATTTAGACCCACAACAATTAGCTTTGTTATGGCGCGGTGAATTTGAAGACGAATTTGCACAAGCCAGTGTCATTGGAACGGCTGCCGTCGCGTTAAAACTACTCGGTAAAGCCGAAAATAAAGAAGCCGCGCATGAATTAGCAGCTCGTTTTTGGGTGAATCGAAACAAGCAAAAATTCTAATTCATTGTTCCATCCTAATTTCCAACAACACGATTTTTTAACTATTTGTTATTTATAAGTATTTGTAAAAATGGCTTTTATTGTGCTTAGAGTGATATTTATTCGCTCAAAAATTATAAGGTGCTATTTTTATGAACTTAGTTTACAAATTCAAACTGATCAGACGTTTGTCTTTTCTTTTTATTTTATCGGTTGAAACGTCATTTGTTTACGCACAAAGTAACGAAGAAGACAGAATACGCACCATTGTCCAAGGCATCTTGAAAGAAAAAGATAACAAAATCAGCTTACTCGAACAACGAATAAATCAGCTCGAATCGGGAATCGTCACGCAAGAAAAACCATCGTTGCCCGCTGTTAATCCCATCGTTAAAACAGAAACGACTGCTGAGTCAAAAAAAGAGTCATTTAATTTCGGTGAAAAACTCGATGAACTCAAAAAATCGGCATCCGAAAGTGGTTTAGAGTTCTCTGGTTTTTTTGATGTCAATGCCAAAACAGGAAATTCAACAGATCAAACTTTCAGTGTCGGCTCGGTCGAAATAGATTTAGATTACAGTCACGACGAACATTTTGGTGTGAGTACGGCTTTGGTTCTATGTGGAAATTCAATGAATACGGATTCCAGCGCACCTGCTGCAATTTATTGTGGTAACAGTGGGGCGGGCGGTTTAAGTGGCGGAAGCACGATGGCTGGATTCGCGGCTGCCGTGCTGGATTATCACGTTTCTGGTGACAAAGAGCCGCCACGCGGACGACTTTTTGATGGGCATTCTGTTCACGTTCAAGCAGGACGTTTTGATTTACCTTTTGGCTCGGATTATCAAAACTTTGCCAACAAAGATCGCATTACAGTGACTGCACCGCTGACAACGTCTCGTATGCAAATGGGTGGTTATAACAGTGACGGCGTTCGTTCTTACGGTGCTTGGAAAATGTTTAATTACTCTGTTTATTGGACTGACGCGCTTTACGCAAATGATGGTCATACAATTGGTGGGCGATTAGGTTTAGATCTTGATGAATCGCACGAAGTTGTTCATCGTGGTGTTCCCGAAGGCATT
>CAIRCR010000035.1 GCA_903877065.1 uncultured Pseudomonadota bacterium | reverse complement strand
TTGTGCGTTCTTCGTTGTCTTTTTCAAAAAAATTTGAAAATCATGTTGCCGCTATCAAATACTTCCTTTTCCACTACAACTTATCCAAAGCAGCATTACTTGTGTAGCACTACCACCTTGTAAAAGCGTTGAGTCATAAATTGTGTAAGTCGTATTTTGTGAGCCGTTTGCAAGCGTGCCTGTTGCGCTGCCGATTGGATTTTGATTTGCCATGTTTGTTTCGTCCTAATAATTTAAAAAAATTCGCCATGCGAACCTGTTCGCGCTAACACTAATTTTTCATCTGATAATTTGTAAATCAACAACCAGTCTGGTTTGATGTGGCATTCTTTGTAATGTCGCCAATTCCCATGCAAATTGAACGATTTCTATCACAAATCGTCCCACTGTTGTCTAAGTGAATCTAACGTAACCGTTTCATAATCGCCATTTTCAGCAGCTTGCAGAGCGTTTATTGTTGTTTGATTTGGGAGAGATATTTCTTGCTCATCTTCAAAAAAAGGGTATTTCTGGTATTGCGGGATTATTGTATCCACCAATTCTTCCAATCCGAGTTCATCAACCATTGTTGAAATTAAACCGAGATGGTCCAAGTTGTAACTGTTGTATGAGGTTTCAGACATTAAACGCACATTTTTTGAAAATTTAGAATGTCTAAATTTTAAATCACAAATTGCTTTTTAGAGGTGCGGAATGTCGGAGATTGCACTTTTAACCTTTATACAGCCCACAATCTGTGATACAGCATATTTCGGTGGTATCGAAATTAAAAGATGTACATGATACGAGGCTCGCGATGATTCCTGGAATTGTCAAACTTTGGGAGTCACCCCAGCAGAGCTGGGGGCTTACGAATTATTAGTTACGAAATATGTTTGCAAAATGAGAGGAGTCCATATACGTTTTTAGGTTTTCAAAGAATCGCAGCGACCTCTCTGGTACTTTTTGCCCAACACACCGCATCATCGACACTCCAAAATAGTTTGCCTACAAATTGTTCATTGGCAAAAGCTAACATCAGTTGCGCTATAGGGTCTTTGACACGCGCAAGTAGCAAGATTTGATTTTTCGTTTGCAGTTGGAGGGCAAATTCAACTAAACATTGCGCCGCCGTACTATCCAAATCAGTGCTTTCTTCAAGGCTGAGAATAACGAATTTGATATTTTCAACCAATTGCAAAGAGTTATGAATTTCAGACAAAACCCCTTCAATATTCGCAAAAAATAGCGGCTCTTCTGGGCGCAAAATAAGTAAATTTTCATGCGTTTTCGCATTGGCATGGCAAATTTTATCGACATAATCACGCGAATTACCAAGTTCAGCGAGTTCTTTGACAATAGGTCTGCTGAATGTGCGTATCGCCCAAACCAGTGACAAGCCAATAGAAATAAGCATACCATGCAGTAGACCAAACACTAACACAGCAATCACGCTTGCTAATGCCTGATATTGATCTCTATCCATGTGCCAAAGTTTAATGAGTGATTTGGGATTCAGCGCATGACTTAAAGTGTGAATAATCACTGCCGCCACAACAGGCTGAGGAATAAAACTAATCCATGCTTGTCCCCAAATCACCATAAGTAGCAAGGCAAAAGCGGCAAAAATACCTGAGAATTTGCTTTTCGCCCCCGCTTTTTGATTGATAGAACTTGCGGAAAATCCTGCACCAACTGGCATTCCTTGCAACAGACCCGATAACAAATTTGCCAAACCGAGTGCAGCTAATTCACGATTGGCATCAATGACGGTGATGTGATGTTTAAGCGCGAGTCCGCGTATGCTGCCCCATGATTCTGCAACAATGATGATCAGCAAGCCCATAGCTAACTCAACTATTTGCAGCCATTTTTCCAGTGGCAATTGCGTAAAACCTAGATTAGGTTTTTCAAAAGTTATCGTGCCAATTAACGCTACATGAAAGCTGTTTAAATCAACTAGACAGCTCAAAACAATCCCTAACAATAAGGCAACAAAGGCACCTGGCAATTTAGTTAATTTATTAACTAGCCATAACAGTTGCAATACCGCAAAGCCAATTAGAAAACTGGCATCATGCCATTCCTGAAATCTCCCCGTTAACTCAATCAAAATAGGAAAAGGTTTAGTTTCGTGTACTTGTAGCCCCAGAATGAGAGGTATTTGTTTGATGATAATTGTCAACGCTACTGCAAAGGAAAAGCCTTGTAATACGGGACGCGACACAAATGCAAACAACCTCCCCATGCCAAATTTTGCAAAAATTAACAGTGCAGCACCAGTTACAATTACTAAAGCACCTGCCAATTGCACAACATTACTTTGATCAATGGGTGTTAGTGAAATAACGACAGCACTTAATAACGCCGCAGCAGATGAGGTTGGCGCAACAATGGCAAACGAGCTTGAACCTAACCAGGCGTAACAAAGTAAACCCGCTAATACACCAATCAAAGCTGATTGAATGGAAAGATGAGCAATGGCGGCATAGGCGATGGATTCGGACAACAAAATGAAAGCCACCGATAAACCCGCTAGAAGATCTTTTCTTATGTTTTTCAAGTGATTTTCATCGCCATTTGAATGTATTTTTTATGGTGATTCAAACCAATTTTGCAGCGATAAACCGTGAAAGTTTTTAAAATCATCAGTGTTACGCGTGACGAGCGTTAAATTTTGGCTGACAGCAATTGAAGCAATTTCACCGTCAGCATACCCACAAGTTAACCCTTGTGATTGCAATCTTGCTCTTTCTTTTGCATAGCAAATTGCCGCACTTTGATCGTAAGGTAAAATAATCAAGCTCGTTCTTGAGAGCATGGTTAAAAATGATTGGAGTCGTTGTTTTCGTTTCGATTCAACCAGTAATTCATAACCATATAGCATTTCATGCCAAACAATCGCAGCCGTTCCATATTGACCATCGTATTCTTTAAGATGTTGCGTGACAGATTCATTTGGTTCCTGCTTGGCGACTTCTGAAAGAATGTTTGTATCAAGCAAATACTTTAAATGTCCCATGAAAACTCTCGTCCAGCACTGTTTTTGCGTAATGAATCTAATTCTGCGTCAGTAAAAGCAGCGTCATCTTTTGATTCACCGTGCCATTTTTGAATTTCGGAATAGACACCTTCATTATTCTTACGAATAAGTTTTTGGTAATTCGTTTCCGATAACATGACTGCAACGGGTCTGCCGTGACGAGTTAAATGAATGACTTCTTCTGATTCAAGGTCATAAATTAACTGAGGTAGGTTATTTTTAGCAGAAGCAATCGTACTTGTTCTCATATAAATCCCCAATATGTACTTATGCGGCTATAATATATTTTTTTGATGATCGGTATCAAGTTTTTCATCCCGAAAATCTGCATTGGATATTAGATTGCACTTGCTACTTAAATTTACTCTGTTATCGACGGTGTAAAAATGCCCCCCATTAATCCCTTTTGCCAATTCTGCTAATTTTTTCTCGCGTTCAAATTCTTTAATCATCTTTGTTCGTTCCACTGTCATTTGTTCTGCTACAGCATTAGCTACGATTCGAGTGAATGATTCAGCGTCATAATCAAATACGACACCGTGTCGATTTTGGCAATTGTGCGAATTATCGGTAAACCTTTTGCGTTTCGCATATAGCGTTGTGCTTGTCTGTCCGATACTTCTACGTTCAAGGCTAACTAACTACCAAATTCGCCATGCGGTAAAGATTAGTAATGCCACCAACACGGCTACAATGTTCTACGGCGGTTTTAGATGCCCTTTGTGAAAGTTAATAAACTTCTTTGATAGTTAGGCATTAGAACGAATAGCTACAAGCCTTTAAAGTACTGGCTTACTGACAATAGTTCGGACAGTTTTTAAAAGGTAAAAACAAAATCTAAAAATCAGCGAAAATGC
>CAIRCR010000034.1 GCA_903877065.1 uncultured Pseudomonadota bacterium | reverse complement strand
TTTTCATTCTGACTGGTTAAGCATGATGTATCCGCGTTTGAAATTAGCGCGGAATTTGTTGCGTGATGATGGGGTTATTTTTATCTCGATTGATGATAATGAACAGGCGAATTTGAAGCGGTTGTGTGATGAGGTTTTTGGTGAGGATAATTTTGTCGGTTCTATTTCATGGTTGAAAAAAAGAAAAGGTAGTTTTCTTTCAAAGAAAATAGTGTCAATAACAGAGTTTTGTCTTGTCTACGGAAAAACTGAAAATGTAAAACTTTATGGTGGTGAAGCTGATATTAACGAATCACAGCCGCTGATTAAAAGGACGAACTCTGTAGGAATTTTGTCGTTTCCTCAAAATTGTATAAAGACAAAATTGGACGATGGAATATATGAAAAAGGCAAGTATGGGGAAGGCTCGAATTCTGTTGAGCTGATGGAAGATATAGAAATTAAAGATGGACTAATTGTTACTGCTTTCAAATTAAAAGCACCGTTTATTTGGGGACAAGAATATCTAAATACTCAAATTAAAAATGGCGCGACGCTTGTTATAAATACATTAAATTTTCAAGTGAGAGCTTTTAAATCTTACGACCCCGATTCTTTTAAGGGGCTTTTATCTTTGGTGAATGGTGTTGAAATAAGTGGGACTAACGAAGATGGTTACGAACAATTGAGAGATTTGTTGGACATAGAAAAAGCTATTGATTATCCAAAACCTGTTAATTACATAAAACTTTTGTCCAAAGCCCAGACCCATTTTGACGACACTTCAATTATCCTAGATTTCTTTTCAGGTTCAGCCACAACCGCCCACGCTGTGATGCAACTCAACGCCGAAGACGGCGGCAAGCGCAAATTTATCATGGTGCAAATCCCCGAAGCGTGTGACGAAAAATCAGAGGCTTTCAAAGCGGGTTACAAAACCATTGCCGACATTGGCAAAGAACGTATCCGTCGTGCGGGTCAAAAAATCAAAACGGATAACGCGCTCACCGCGACAGATTTAGACATTGGTTTTCGGGTGTTGAAAGTCGATAGTTCCAACATGAACGAGGTTTATTATTCGCCTGATGCGATTAACAAAGACGATTTGCATTTGTTCATCAACAACATCAAAGATGACCGTAGCGACGAGGATTTATTGTTTCAAGTGTTGCTGGATTGGGGCGTGGATTTAACGTTGCCGATTGAACGTCAAACGATTGATGGCAAAACGGTGTTTGTGGTGGCGGTTGATGCGATTGTGGCGTGTTTTGATAGAAACGCGGGTGTCAATGAATCGTTCATCAAAGAGCTGGCGAAAATCAAACCGTTACGCGCTGTGTTCTGTGACGGTGGTTTTGCAAACGATAGCGTCAAAATTAACGTTGAGCAGATTTTTAAAACGATTTCGCCAATGACTGAAATTAAGACGATTTGAGGAGAATGTTGTGAACGCACAGCCTGTTAGACAATATGCCAACGTTGTGAATGGTTTTCTTCACATCAAATTACCGAAAGATTTTGACGCAAAGCGCGTTGAATTAACGATTGTTCCGCTCGAAGATGAACCGACGCAATTGTCGAGCTTTCAACAATTTCTGCTGAATAGCCCTGAAATGTCAGATGAAGAATTTGATAATGTCGAAACTAAACGAGGGCATTTGAACCAATGGAAATAATTTGCCTTGATACGAATGTTTTGATTGCACACAAACGCGCAAAGAAAGCCGACAAAGATAAAACGTTTCTGTATCGATTAACGACTAATCCCTATCAATTCGCGGTGTCCAGCATTACGGTGTATGAATT
>CAIRCR010000033.1 GCA_903877065.1 uncultured Pseudomonadota bacterium | reverse complement strand
TTTTACGATGAAAGTTTCAGAGCTGTTGAAACTAATTGAGCAAAATGGTTGGTTTTTAGTTCGACAGCGTGGCAGTCATCGGCAATTCCACAATTTGTACAAATCTGGAACTATAACCGTTGCGGGAAAACCAAGTATTGACGTGCCTGCGGGAACATTGAATAGCGTTTTAAAACAAGCTGGCTTGAAGGAGTAAAAAATGCAATATATGGTCGTAATCGAAAAAGGTGAAACCAGTTATGGCGCGTTTGTCCCAGACCTTTTGGGATGTGTGGCAGTGGGTGAAACAGAAAACGAAGTCATTGAGTTAATTCAAGAAGCGATTTATTTTCATTTGGAAGATTTGAAAGCCGAAGGTTTTAGCATTCCCCGCCCTGTTTCAAAAAGCGCGTTTGTTAATGTTGAAATGGCATAACTAAATTTTAAACTTTTACTTTTTATAAAACATGACAGAACAAACCTATAACTTAGCCTTCGTTTTTCCTGGACAAGGCTCACAATCAACAGGAATGCTCAACGATTTAGCGGCGACGTATCCCGAAATTAAACAAACGTTTGAACGCGCTTCAGAAACGTTACAAAAGGATTTATGGGCGTTAATTACCGACGAAACGTTGGTAACGGAATTAAATAAAACCCACAACACGCAACCTGCAATGCTTGCCGCAGGCTTAGCGGTTTGGAATGTGTGGACAAAACACAGTGCAATTCGTCCGTCTTGGATGGCGGGACACAGTTTGGGCGAATACAGTGCGTTAGTTTGTGCGGGTGCATTAGACTTTGAAGACGCAATAAAACTCGTCGCATTGCGTGGCGAACTGATGCAGCAAGCGGTGCCAGAAGGTGTCGGTGCAATGGCTGCAATTCTAGGATTAGAAGATCATGACGTGGTTAAGGTTTGCGCCGAAGCCGCAGAAAACGAAATTGTGTCAGCGGTGAATTTTAATTCGCAAGGTCAAGTCGTTATTGCTGGTCATAAAGCCGCTGTTGAACGGGCAATGATTGGCGCAAAAGCCGCTGGTTCAAAACGGGCGATTTTGTTGCCTGTTAGCGTGCCGTCACATTGTGCGTTGATGTTGCCCGCCGCTGAAAAATTAGCTGAAGCTCTCGAAAAAATAACAATTTACACACCAAATACCACGTTAATTCACAATGTCGATGTGTTATCACACGGTGCGCCAGAATTGATTCGTCATGCGCTAAAAGAACAACTTTATAAACCCGTGCGTTGGGTTGAGACGATTAAATTTATGGCTGATCAAGGTGTGACGTGCTTTGTGGAATGTGGCGCGGGTAAAGTGTTACTCGGTTTAAATAAACGTATTGCTAAAGATGCACAGCATTTCGCGCTTTACGACACAGAAACAATGAACAGCGTAATGGAGCAACTCAATGACTAAAAAAATCGCTTTAGTGACTGGCGCAAGCCGTGGAATTGGTCGTGCGATTGCCGAACGTTTAGCCGAAGATGGTTTTTTCGTTTTAGGCACAGCAACTTCTGAAAGTGGCGCGACAGCAATTTCGGCTTATTTGGGCGAAAACGGAAAAGGCTTAATGCTTGATGTTTCAAATGCAGAATCAATCGAAAGCGTGATGAAAGCCCTTTCAGACGAATTTGGTACGCCACACGTTTTGGTGAATAACGCAGGCATTACCCGAGACAATTTATTGATGCGAATGAAAGATGATGAATGGGACGATATTATTTCGACCAATTTAACGTCCGTGTTTCGCATGAGCAAAGCGGTTTTGCGCGGCATGATGAAAGCGAAAACAGGACGAATTATTAACATTTCATCGGTTGTTGGTTCGACAGGCAATGCCGGTCAAGCCAATTACGCTGCGGCAAAAGCAGGCATGATTGGTTTTACAAAATCGATGGCAAAAGAAGTTGGGTCGCGCAATATCACGGTAAATTCGGTTGCACCTGGTTTTATTGATACCGACATGACAAAAGAACTCAGCGACGACATTAAAACTCACTTATTAGGTGCAATTCCGTTGGCGCGTTTAGGCGATGCAAAAGAAATTGCTCATGCTGTGAGCTTTTTGGCATCTGATGGTGCGGCATATATTACGGGTGAAACGCTTCATGTGAATGGCGGGATGTTCATGCCTTAAAAGTGTGACATTACGGCATAATGCCGTATAATTTGCGCTGTCGGCTGGCATTGCTGGTGACGGCATTTTCAGTAAAAACAACAACAATAATCAGAATAAACGACCATTTAAACGTTTGTTTTGTTTGAGGAATAAAATTATGAGTAATATCGAAGAACGAGTAAAAAAAATTGTTTCTGAGCAATTAGGTGTTAAAGACGAAATCGCAAACGACGCATCATTTGTTGATGATTTAGGTGCGGATTCTTTGGACACCGTTGAACTCGTTATGGCTTTAGAAGAAGAATTTGAATGTGAAATTCCAGATGAAGAAGCCGAAAAAATCACCACTGTTCAACAAGCGATTGATTACGTCACGAATCACGTTTAAGTAAACGAGCGAGTGGATGGGCGCACGTTCATCCACGGCACTTTCATCACGCAGCCATTTCTTTTTCCTTATCTCCCAATTTAATTTTTCTACGGTACACAATAGTGAGCAAACGTCGAGTCGTCATCACAGGATTAGGCGCAATTACGCCTTTAGCTAATACAGTTGCCGACACTTGGGCTGGAATTATCAGCGGCAAAAGTGGTATTAGTGCAATTGATTCTTTTGATATTTCCCCTTTCTCAACCACATTCGGTGGTGTCATTCGTGACTTTGATATTAGCCAATATATTGCCGAAAAAGATGCAAAACGCATGGATGGTTTTGTCCATTACGGTATCGCGGCAGGTTGTCAGGCGTTTGAAGATTCTGAACTGGTTGTCACCGAAGAAAATGCCGAGCGTATTGGCGTAGCAATTGGTTCGGGAATTGGCGGCATTACGGGCATTGAAGAATGTTACGCCACTTACGACAAATCAGGTCCACGTCGTATTTCCCCCTTTTTTGTACCTGGTAACATTATCAATATGATTTCAGGTAATTTGTCGATTAAATACGGTTTGAAAGGACCTAATTTTGCAATTGTTACCGCTTGTGCGACAGGCACGCACAATATCGGTGACGCGGCACGCTTAATTAAATACGGCGACGCAGATGTCATGATTGCGGGTGGCGCAGAACGCTGTACCACTTCACCAACAGCAATGGGCGGTTTTGCATCAGCAAAAGCTCTTTCACGTCGCAACGACGCACCGCAACAAGCAAGTCGGCCTTGGGATAAAGACCGTGACGGTTTTGTTTTAAGTGATGGCGCAGGCGTTGTTGTTTTAGAAGAACTCGAACACGCAAAAGCACGCGGTGCAAAAATTTACGCGGAACTCGTCGGTTACGGAATGAGCGGCGATGCGTATCACATTACAACACCTTCTGAAGGTGGCGAAGGTGCGGCACGGTGTATGCGAAATGCGTTGCGTGATGCGGGTTTGAATGTTTCGGACGTAAATTATATTAACGCGCATGGAACGTCTACACCAGCAGGTGATTTGGGTGAAACGCAAGCAATGAAAGCAGCTTTAGGTGAACACGCTTATAACGTTGCTGTCAGTTCAACAAAATCAATGATTGGTCATATGTTAGGCGCGGCGGGTGGCATTGAAGCTGTTTTAACTGCATTAAGTATTCAAAATCAAATTGCACCACCAACTATAAATTTGGAAAATCAAGATCCCGAATGCGATTTAGATTATGTACCGAATACGGCGCGTGATATGAAAATCGACGTAGCAATGTCAAATTCTTTCGGATTTGGCGGCACAAACGGAACGTTAATTTTCAAACGTTTCCAATAAAAATCACACTCAAACCACGATTCTAAAAATGCTTGTCAATGGTGAACAACAAAACACTGTTGCCATTATGGATCGTGGTTTTCAGTACGGCGACGGATTGTTTGAAACGATTGAAATTCATGCTAATCAGCCAATTTTTCTTGAACAGCATTTGCAACGCTTAAACACTGATTCTCAAAGGCTTTATCTTCCCCAACTTGATTTAGATTTGTTACGCGTTGAAATCAAAAAAATTTGTCAAAACGTGGGCAATGCCGTTTTAAAAATCATCATTACACGCGGTTCAGGTGGACGTGGTTATCGCCAGCCAGACAACATTCAACCAACACGCATTTTGAGTTTGCATCCTTTTCCCGAATATCCACAAAGTTATTACATCGACGGGATTGTGGTGCGAATTTGTAAAACACGATTAGGTTTAAATCCCATTTTAGCTGGCATGAAGCATTTAAATCGTTTGGAACAAGTCATGGCGCGTGCCGAATGGAACAATGCTGAAATTCAAGAAGGCATCATGCTCGATTTTAACGGGCGCGTAATTGAAGGCACGATGACGAATCTTTTTTACGCAAAAAACGATGAATTATTTACGGCATCGCTTAATTTGTGCGGCATTGCGGGAATTATTCGCGGCTGGGTATTTGAAAAATTGTCTGTCATTGAACATGATTTTTTTACTGAAGATTTACTCAACGCTGACGAAATTTTTGTGTGCAATTCCGTGATTGGAATTTGGGCAATTCGTGAATTAGAAAATAAACGTTATGCAGTTGGTGAAATAACAAAAAAATTACAACTCGCACTCAACAGCGAAAAACAAAAACAGGTGGCTTATGCCGTTTAATAAAATTGCAGGTTACGCTTTAATTGGCTTGAGCTATCTTGGCGGTTGGCTGTGGATGGATTATGAAAGTGCAACCCATAATCCGACCGTTTTTGAAAACACAGTTACCATTGAAATTGAAAAAGGTGAAAGCCTTAAACAAATCACAGACAAACTTGTTTCCCAAAATGTCAAAATAAAACCCTTTTGGTTCAAATTGTTAGCTAAACAAAACAACGCCACGAGCAAAATAAAGTCTGGCGAATATGAACTTCCTAAAGGTCTAACCTCACCAGAAATTATAGCGTTATTTGTTTCGGGTAAAGTGAAGCAACACGCCATTACGTTTCCAGAAGGCTGGAATTTTAAAGCCATTCGCCAAACATTAGATGCGAATACGGATATTGAACACACGTTGAAAACTGTGTCATTTGACGCGATTGTGACCCAGTTGGGCATTTCGCAAAATCATCCCGAAGGCTTGTTTTTTCCAGACACTTATTTTTTTGAAAAACACACCACCGATGCGGCGATATTGAAACGAGCTTACGACAAAATGCAGCTCGTTTTAGCTGAAGAATGGCAACACAAAGCCGAAAATTTGCCGTTGACCACACCTTATCACGCGTTAATTTTGGCTTCAATTATTGAAAAAGAAACCGCCGCTCCAGCTGAACGCCCAAAAATTGCTGGTGTTTTTAGCCGCCGTTTACAACAAGATATGATGCTGCAAACCGACCCGACCGTCATTTATGGAATGGGAGACGACTATCACGGTAATATCAAGGCAGCCGATTTAATGCTGTTTACACCTTACAACACTTACACGTTCAAAGGATTGCCGCCCACACCAATTGCAATGCCTGGACGTGAAGCCATTCATGCCGCGTTACATCCTGATGTGAGCAACACGTTATTTTTTGTGGCAAAAGGCGACGGTACACACGTTTTTTCAGCCAATTTAGAAGCACATAACGCCGCTGTCGAAACTTATCAGCGTCATAAAAACGAAGAAAATCGATAACATTAGCAGAATAATTTCAATCTATCTGTCGATAACATTCGAGAAATTGCAGTAAAAGCAAATTCAAGCCTTGAAAAATGGGTATCGAATCACAAAATTGGTATTTGTACTTAATTGGTACATAACCACCAAAAAATCGACATTTTTAGGAAAAACAATGACAACAGCAACACAAAAAGAAACTTTAGGCTTTCAAACTGAAGTAAAACATTTATTGCACTTGATGATTCACTCACTTTATAGCAATAAAGAAATTTTCTTGCGCGAATTGATTTCAAACGCGTCTGACGCGGCGGATAAATTACGTTTTGAAGCCTTATCAAACGATAGTTTGTACGAAGGCGACAGCGAGTTGAAAATTCGCCTTGAATTTGACAAAGACAAACGCACCGTGACCATTATCGACAACGGTATTGGCATGAGTCGCGCTGAAGTTCAAGAACATATTGGAACAATTGCAAAATCTGGCACGAAACAATTTTTTGAAGCCTTAACAGGTGAACAAGCCAAAGACAGTGAGTTAATTGGACAATTCGGTGTAGGTTTTTACTCCGCATTTATTGTTGCAGACAAAGTGACGTTGACCACACGCAAAGCAGGCTCAACCGAAGCAACCCGTTGGGAATCTGCGGGTGAAGGCGATTACACAATCGAAAGTGTTGAAAAAGCCACGCGTGGCACAGAAATCGTGTTGCATTTAAAAGAAGCTGAAGACGAATTTTTAGATAATTGGAAATTACGTTCAATTATTCGTAAATTCTCAGATCATATTTCGCTGCCAATCGTCATGGACAAAGATGTTAAACCTGCATTTGGCGATGAAGAAGACGAAGATGCGGCAAAAATTGTCCCAGAAATCGTTGAAGAAACCATCAACAGCGCGGCAGCTTTGTGGACAAAAGCACGTCATGAAATTTCAGACGAAGATTACAGCCAATTTTATAAACACGTCGCACACGATTTTCAAGACCCACTCACACACGTTCACAGCAAAGTCGAAGGCACAAACGAATACACGTTGTTACTTTACGTTCCAAGCCGTGCGCCATTTGATTTGTGGGACAAAGATATAAAACACGGTGTGAAATTGTACGTTCGTAAAGTCTTTATCATGGACGACGCTGAACAATTGATGCCACGTTATTTACGTTTTATTCGCGGCATTATTGATTCAAATTCATTGCCATTGAACGTTTCACGCGAAATTTTGCAACAAGGCAAACAAATCAACACAATTAAATCAGGTGCGGTTAAAAAAGTGTTGGGAATGCTCGAAACTTTGGCAAAAGATGAGCCTGAAAAATACGCGACGTTCTGGACGCAATTCGGGATTGTCATGAAAGAAGCCCCGATTGAAGACAGCACAAACAAAGAGCGCGTAGCGAAATTGATGCGCTTTGCTTCAACACACAATGACACCGATAAACAAGACGTGACGTTAGAAGATTACGTTAGTCGAATGAAAGAAGGTCAGGACAATATTTATTACGTCACGGCTGAAACATTCTCGGCGGCAAAAAATAGCCCACATTTAGAAATTTTCCGTAAAAAAGGCATTGAAGTGTTATTGCTTTCTGATCGAATCGACGAATGGCTTGTTTCGCATTTAGAAGAATTTGACAGTAAACATTTACAGTCGGTTGCAAAAGGTGATTTGAATTTGGGTGATGAAGAAACCGAAGAAGAAAAAGCCGCGCAAGAAGCAACCTCTCAAGATTTTGAATCTGTTTTGACACACATCAAAACCGTTTTAGGTGACAAAGTAAGCGAAGTGCGTTTAAGTCACCGATTGACAGCATCGCCAGCATGTTTGGTTGCTGATATTTATGGCATGAGTTTGCACATGGAACGCTTGATGAAAGATGCAGGGCAAATGCTTAACGGAATGGGCATGGGCGGCAATAAAAAACCGATTTTTGAAATCAACCCTGATCACGCCCTCGTTCAACGCATGAAAATTGAACAAGATGACAATCGTTTTGAAGATTTAACGCAAATTTTATTTGATCAAGCGATTTTGAGCGAAGGCGGGAAATTAGATGATCCCGCTGCATTTGTTCATAAATTAAACGAGTTACTGCAAGGTTTGTTGAAATAGTTTTAACTTAAATCGAAAACCCGACATTTTTCTATTTCTATCGATGAGTTATGAAATTTGAAACGAGATGTCGGGTTTTTTAATAAATGCCCACTGCGTATCAGTCACTGGCAAAATCGATAAACGATTGCCACGTTGAACTAACTGAAAATCCGACAATTCAATGTTCGCCTTTAATTCATGTAACGTGATTGTTCGTTTAAATTTTTCTACAAACTGCACATCAACACAGCACCAACGCGGCTTTTCAACGCTACTTTTTGAATCAAAATACGGACTATTTTCATCAAGCGCACTGTCATCAACGTAAGCGGCTTTCACAATTTTCATCACACCAACAATTCCCGTTTCTTTGCAGTTGGAATGATAAAAAAATGCTAAATCACCGCATTCCATTTCACGCATAAAATTTCGCGCCTGATAATTTCGCACGCCTTCCCACGGTTCAGTTTGATTTGGACATTGCACTAAATCGTCAATGCTAAACACGTTCGGTTCGGATTTCATCAGCCAAAAGCGCATGGTTATTTCGCCAAATAAGTGTACGAATTTAAACCCGCCAACAATTCACTTTCGTAAGTTTGTTTTTCAGCGTCAGTTAAATCACTCACCGCTAATTTTTCACGATACGCTTGCATCAATTCGTCGCTACTAATGTGAACGTAATCAAGCAATTCTGAAATATCTTCGCCTTCTTGCAAATCTTCAAAATGATAACCTTCGTCATCGAGTTTGATGTTAATCGAATGCGTGTCACCAAATAAATTGTGCATATCGCCCAAAATTTCTTGATACGCGCCAACCATAAAAAAGCCAATCAAATACGGTTTTTCAGGGGTAATTTCATGAATCGGCAAGGTGTTTTCTAAATTCTGCCCATCAATGTAACAATCAATTCGTCCATCAGAATCACAGGTTAAATCTTGAATCACGGCGCGACGTGTCGGCACTTCGTTCAAGCGATGAATGGGCATAATCGGAAAAATTTGATCAATTCCCCAAATATCGGGCAACGATTGAAACAACGAAAAATTACAGAAAATTTTATCGGCAAGTTTTTCGTTTAACTCAACCAAAATCGCTTCTTCACTTTGATTTTGGGGATTTAATAGCGTTTGAATTTTTTGACACAATAGCGCGTAAGTATTTTCAGCCTGAGCTAAATTCGTCAATGAACGCTGATCTTGGGCAAATTGCGCTCGTGCTTGTGCCAAATTAAAGTGCGCGTCGTGATAGGCTTCAACGGGATTTTGAATTTCTGGCAATTTTTGCAGTTCGGATTCATTTCGATAAATCGATTCAATGTCTGTCACATTGGTAATTAAAACAGCATGATGGGCGGTTAATGCGCGTCCCGATTCCGTAATAATGTCAGGTTCAGGCACATTTTTTTCGGCACAAATTTCAGAAAAACTTCGCACGATATTGTGTGCATATTCGTTCAAACTGTAATTTATTGAAGATTCGCGGCGTGATTTACTGCCGTCATAATCAACACCTAAACCACCACCCGAATCAACAATTTGAATCGCCGCGCCTAAACGATGTAACTCGACGTAAAATTGCCCCGCTTCTTTGAGCGCAACTTTAATATCGTGAATGTTGGCAATTTGTGACCCCATGTGAAAGTGCATCAACTTTAATGTGCTGAGTTTGTTGCATTGCTTCAAGCGTTCAACAAGTTGCAAAAGTTCGTGTGCGTGTAAGCCAAATTTTGATTTTTCACCACCGCTATTTTGCCATTTTCCTGCACTGATACTCGACAAACGCACTCGCACACCAATTTGCGGCATCACATTTAATTTCGCGGCTTCGTCAATAATCAATTCAAGTTCAAGCGGCTTTTCGATAACTAAATAAACGTTTAACCCCATTTTTAAACCAATCAACGCAAGACGAATGTAAGCGCGATCTTTGTAACCATTGCAAACGATAACGCCATTTTTTGATTTCGATAACGCCATAATGGCAAGCAATTCGGGCTTGCTTCCCGCTTCCAAACCGATGTTGTCCGCCGCTAAAATGCCTTCAACAACATGACGTTGCTGATTCACCTTAATTGGGTAAACGGGCGTGTAACTCCCTTTATAGTTGAGTGCGGCGCGTGCTTTTTGAAAGGCGTTATCAAGACGTGTTGCCCTATCTTTTAAAATATCAATAAAACGAACCAGCACAGGCAATGATAAATTTTTATTCTCAAGTGATTGCACGATTTCATATAAATCAATGTCAACCTTTTTGTCTGCACAAGGTTTAACGCTTACATTGCCATTTTCATTTATTGAAAAATAGCCATCACCCCACGAGTTTATCGCGTAAGTTTGAGCAGTTTGTTCAAATATCCAAGTTGCATTCATTTTTGGTTTTCCTGTGTTTTTAGTTTAATAAGTAAACAGAGAGATATTTTCAACGCGGCTGGGCTGGTGCAATCATTTTTCAAAACTCCTCGCTAATTCGACAGCAACATCAACTTAAATTCCAAAATCGGTAAAACGGTCAACTTTGGGAACTCAACATTTTTTAGTTCGTTGAAATGTTTGTCTTCCGTCACAATAAAATCAGCATTCCCAGCCACAGCACAATCAATAAATTTATTGTCGTCTTTGTCAGCGTTAATTAAATTCCATTTAAAGTACACTTCTTGTTTGTGGACATTCGGTAAAGAAATCAACATTTCCATAACATTTTGAGCAATCGCTGCATTCGTTTTGCGTTCTAAAATTTCTAAATACTCACTCAAAATCTCGTTGCTGATAACTAACTCAAATTTACCCGCCAAAAGTGCATCAAAAATAATGCGAAAAGGCGACGATTTTGGAATTGAAACCAACAAAATGTTCGTATCTAAAACAACTCTCATGCAGATTCATAAGGCGTGCGTAAATGTTCACCTAGCCACTGTTCCATCGTGTGATTATTCCAGTCGTTTTCATCCCAAAGTTTATCCATTTCTTCAGTCGCTTTGTTTGCAAAGTAATTCGCCAACAATTTTTTAATGTCTAGCAACTGTTCTTGGTTAAGTTGATAACTAAACATTTTCAGCAACTCAAGCTGTAATTCAGTGAGTTTTTGCGGTTCAGGTTGTGCAATCATTTTCAAGATGCCTCGCGTGATTGCCAATAATCATCGTCTTTAAATCGTGTTTTAAAATCGTCGTATTCTTTCTCTAAATCAATAACGAATTGTTCTAAATCACTACGATTCACAATCATTTGTAAAGACAATCAATGACCATAA
>CAIRCR010000032.1 GCA_903877065.1 uncultured Pseudomonadota bacterium | reverse complement strand
TTTGTTTCCCAAAAGTTACTTTTACTCATTCCCATAATTCCCAAACTGGTTTTACTGACACGGGCAAGGTTGCTAATTTTCCAAGTTCAATCCAAGGATTGGCAGGACTGTGAAAGTCAGAACCCACCGAACCCGCAAATTCAAATTGTTTGGCGTAATTTGCCAAAATTCGTATTTCGTCAGGATTGTAACGCCCCGTGACCACCTCAATGGCTTGTCCATCAAAATTTTTAAACGCACCAAGCAATTTTTTCATGCGTGCTGCCGTTAATTTATAACGCAACGGATGAGCAACAACAGGAACGCCGCCAGCGGCACGAATGGCTTGCACCGCTGTTTCCAAAGGTGTCCACGTTGTTGAAACATACGCGGGTTTACCTTCCGCTAAATAACGATCAAACGCTTCTTGTTGTGTGGCGACATGAAAATGCGACACCAAAAAATCGGCAAAATGCGTGCGTGTAACCATGCCTTCACCGACTATTTTTTGAATTGCTGGTAACGCGCCTAAAATGCCTTTTTTTGCTAATTTTAAAGCAATTTTTTCAGCTCGTTCTTCACGCATAATTTGTGATTCACGAATTATTTTTTGTAACGCTTCGTGCTGTGGATCAATGTTCAAGCCAACAATGTGAATGTATTGTTTTTCCCATTGCGCCGAAACTTCGATGCCATTGATGAGGCGAATGTTTAATTGTTGGGCGCAAGTTTGCGCTTCGGCAAGTCCATAAACCGTGTCGTGATCGGTTAATGCTAACGTTGTTACCGCCTTTTCTGCGGCACGAGTAACCAAATCTCGCGGCGACAATGCGCCATCTGATGTGTTGGAGTGACTGTGTAAATCGTAAATTTGGGTCATGGATTTGTGTATTTCCAAAAGAATAGCGAGTGAAAAATAACGAGCTTATAATTGAGCCATTATAAGGTTTTTGCGACGCTGGAGGCGCGGATGTTTGGAAATCGTTCATTTTATTCACGTGGTTTTACGTTGATTGAAGTGTTAATTTCAATGGTGATTTTGGCAATTGGTTTGTTGGGGCTTGCATCATTACAGGCGATTTCGTTGCGCGATAATCAAGATGCCTATTACTATCAACAAGCGACGTTGCTCGCTTATGAAATGCAAGACAGAATTAGAGCGAATGGGGTTTATTGGAGCGTAAATAGCAGTGTAACCGCAGCAACAACCGCTTCTTGCACTTGTTCTGGAACGTCTTGTTCAGGTTGCACGGCAGCGCAAATGGCGGCAACGGATTATCAGTATTGGAAGGATAGTGTGACAAATGTTTTTCCTGCTCCAACAAGTGGCAATATGGTTGAAATTAAATTAAGCAGTGCTGTTATGAAAAGTGGCTGTCAAGGAACGTATACATCTTCATTGTGTTTAATCACTCGATGGGCGCGGACGAATAGCACCACGTCGAGTACAGCTTCAAAATTATCCGATACCGCCACCTATTATCTGGAGGTCACGCCATGACGAGAAAACAAAGCGGCGTAACGTTAATTGAGTTAATGGTTAGCATGATGCTTGGTCTAGCATTAGTTGCTGGAATTAGTCAGCTGTTCATTCAATCGCAAAAAAGTTTTAGGTTGCAACGAAATGTGAGTGACATGA
>CAIRCR010000031.1 GCA_903877065.1 uncultured Pseudomonadota bacterium | reverse complement strand
TTGGCGAAAAAACAATTCAGCAAGCGATTAAAAAACACGACTTAAAAACACATCAAGACGTTGGACAATGTTTAAAAGCTGGCACAAATTGTGGCTCTTGTGTGCCAGAAATTAAGGCATTGTTGTAAAAAGCAATATCGGTTTATAAGCTCAGCCGCACACCAATCCAACCAGCGCGAGGTGCGGCAGGTGAAACAAAACGCTTATCATCATAAGCCGCCCCGAGAACTTCATCTGCTTGCCCATAAACACCAAACGTATTGTAATTCGTATCAAAAATGTTGTTCACCTTTCCAAACACAGCGAATTTTTTTGTAATTTTGTATTCCGCTGTGCCGTTGAAAACCCAATAACCTGAAAGTGGCGCAGTCATGTTGTTTTCATCACCACGAAAAATTTGATTGCCGTTGTACATTCCATCAAAACCCAAAGACGCTTTTTTCCACAAATCCACACTCAATGCCGCTTTAAAAATATGTTCTGGAATACTTGGAATTTTGTCGCCTTTTTGAACTTGCACAATTTCTTCGGCATTCAACGGATTTTGAATATCAAAACCATTCAAATACTGTGCGTTCAAATAAGTGTAATGCGCGGAAAAATGCCAATCGTCAATTGCACTAAATAGACTTTCTTTGTTAATGGTTGTACCTGCTTCAACCCCATAACGGCGCGTTTGTCCGACGTTGCTAAAATACCCTTGACTGGCGATATTTCCCGCACGATGAAAAATAATATCGTTGTTGTTAATCGCGTGAAAAAAGCCCAAATTCCAATCCCATTTTCCATCGTCCACGAGTTGATTCAAATTGCCACGAAAACCGCCTTCCCATGTTTTCGCAACCACTTGTTGCAACGGCGGGTCAGATAAAAACGAATTGGGCAATTTACAAGGAGCTTCTGGATCAGCACAGCTCAATTCCATTGGTGTCGGCGCACGCGCAGATTCTGCATAATTGCCGTAAACATTCACATTTTTCAAAAGCTGATAGGTCAAACCCGCTGACGGATTCAAGCGTTCAAAAGCGTGATTGCCGTTCAAATTCTTTTCCGCATCGTTGATATATTGGTCTTTCATATCAACGCTAATGTGGTTGTAACGCCCTGCAACAGTCGCAGCGAGTTTGTCTGTGATTGAAAATGTATCAGTTAAAAATACGCCCACCGTTTCTGTTGTGGCATTCAAACGTACTTTGGATTCATCAACATAAATGCCACTTCCAATCGTGCCGCGAGTTGCGGTTAATGAACCTAATTCGGTATTTGATGCAAAATGCGTTTCTGCCGCGTCGTAACTTGCACCAACGGTTAAATTATTTTCGTGCTTGAATAAATCGCCTGTGAAAGCCGTTTGCAATGTGCCGCCTTTATTTCGCATTTGTGTTGCGCTGGAATTTCGTGTTGCGCCATTCACCGAATCATCGAACGAAATTAAATCACCGTTTGTATTCATTACGGGCGTTTCGTCACCACACAAAAAACCAGAATCATCGTCGCAAGCTGAGTAATCGCTGTTGTCACCGTTAAACGTTTTCATGCGATTTTGACGAAAATAAGTGTTTCCGCTGACTTCAATTTTATCCGTCACATCGTAACTGCCCGCGAGTTCTGAAAAAAACATTCGCGTAATCGTTTGGTCTGGATGCGTAAAAACAGCTTTTCGATTTTGCGCTAAAAGTTGAATCGGTGTTGGACCGTTGCCTCGCATATCGTTGTCGTTTGCGCCCAACGTTAAATCGAGTGAACCTTTATCACCGCGCCAACTTAATGTGCCAAACGCTTGATCGGCTTTCGTGGGCGAAAAATCACGCCAACCCGCTTCCTCGAAATGATGCAAATCGAAAAAATAACCCCAAGTGCCGTTATTCCAACCGCTGGTGAGTTCTTCGGAATGTCTGTCAAATGAACCGCCATAAACTTCAAATTGATGTTTTGGTGATGAAAAACCTGTTTTTGTTTTAATCGCAATTGCGCCGCCCAAACTGTTTAAACCATAAACAGGATTTGACGAATATAACGCCATTGAATCAATCGCGCCTTGCGGAATTAAATCCCAATTCACCGTGTCGCCAAACGGTTCGTTAAAACGCACGCCGTTAACGTAAGTCGATAAACCTTGTGGCAAACCCATCAGCGGTGAAGCCGTAAAACCGCGATACGAAATATCAGGTTGCAACGGATTATTTTGCGCTTCATTAACGTGTGCGCTACCTAAAAAACGATTGATGTATTCAGAAAGTGAAATGGTTTGTGCTTTTTCTAATTGCTGACTTGATACAGTTTGTACTGTTGTTGGTAATTTGTCCGCATCAATACTGCCGCCAACAGGCGAAACACCGACGACATTCATAATGCCTAAATCTTGTGGTTTATCTTCGGCAAATACCGAATTTGTTGCCGTCAAAGTAACAAAACCAAAATAAATAATTTTTTTCATAAATAAACATTCTCTAAATAAAAAAACCACGATGTTTTTCAACATCGCGGCAAAAGGTACAAAATGAGAACCCAATTCTCAAAAATAAAAAATTATACGGCGATAAAATCGCTGGCTGTTAAATTTGAAACGCCTGTCAATACGACAAAAGCAACCGAATTTTCTGCGCCATTTCCATCGGCATCATAGGATAACGTGTGCGTGACTTTATCAAATTTTAAATTATCGCCATTTACGGTAACGGTTTTGTTTGCGGCAAAAGCGGTGAACATATCGGTATTCAAAACGATTTTATCTGTGCCAGTTTTAAAATCTGTAATCGTATCGACACCCGTTAAATCAGAAGCCACATCGTCGTAAGTTTGAATAGTTTTCACATCGCCAGTAATTGTCTGCGTGTAAACGTTACCGAAAACAAATTTATCTACGCCCGCACCACCTGTTAGCGTGTCATTGCCGCCATTGCCTATAAATGTATCGGCTTTAGTTGTTCCAATAAATTTATTTGTGTTGCCATTACCTTCAAATGTGAGTCCGTTTGATTTGATTGCACTGGCATCAACGATAACGTTATCAGCGGTTTGACCAGCGCGTAAATCTTTGCCCGTAATTGAACCGCTAGTATTGAGGTAATAATGATCGTTGAGTAGTTGCAACGCGCTATCTTCTACGTTTATTTTTCCAACCGTTGCGCCAACTTGCACAATTTCCATGCTTTTAAAATTTTTGTCGGTCAATGTCACGACGGTTAGCTTTGCCGCACCGCCTGTAATTCGTAAGGTATCTATATCTTCACCACCAATAATGACATCGCCTGCAATCCATTCAGGATTTCCGTCATCGGCTTTACCCGCAGCACCTAAAACGCCACCAAAATTAGTAATTAAAAACGTATCGTCACCTGTTCCGCCGTCCAATGAATCAGCACCTTGATGTCCAATCAATAAATCATTCCCCGAACCACCAAAATAAGTGTCATTACCTAAACGTAACGTGGCGTTATCAACACCTTTACTTCCTTTTCCATAATCATCGTTATTTGACCCATCTGCACGCGCATAACTGTCTGTGCTACTTTCTTTGGCAAAATCATCATAATGTAAAACGCCATGAAACAAATCCCCCGTTGATGCGTCATCTAATTGGAAATCCCCCATGTTGTAAGTAATCGGTTCTGCACCAATAACGGTTGCCGCTGGCGTAAAAGTGAAATCGTCATAATCGACAATTACTTTCACGGTTTCAGATTTGCCGCCAGACACACCATAAAAATGCAAACCAGGATTAAATCCAGCCGCATTGTCTGTTGCTTCACCTAAAGAACCCATCGCATCATCTAATTGTTCACTGGTGAATGTCGCAGTAACGCCGTCAGCTAAATCAATGCGCTCGATATGTGAAAATGTTAACGCGGAAAAAATCCCCGTTTTATTAAATTGAATCGTATCGGTGGTAATTGCTGTGTCTAACGTTGTTTTGACAGTTGAAAGTGATGTGCCAGTAAAATAAACAGGTTTGACAACGGCATCTGTACCTGCGGAACTTGTACCACCGTCGATGGTGAAGTTACGAATTGATGTGTTGTTAATCGTGAATGTATCGCTATCAGCACCAGCACTGATTTTTTTAGGTAAGCCAGTTAATTCATAATTCATGTGTTCATAGCCTTCGATAATTTTTAGAACAATTGTGTTGGGATATGGCTAAAAATAATTTTATCGATTTGATTATTTTTTGGAAGAGGTGGGAGAACCAATGAAGCTAAAATCGTTTAATATAATTAGTGGAAACCGTATCCCGAATTCATTCTAAATTCGTGCCGTTTTAAATCCTATAGGACTTTTTCCTAAAGTTATTTCGTCAAATTCAGTAACAACGCAATGTGTGCTAATTCAGCTCCCGAATTTACGTTTAATTTTGCTCGAATGTTCGTGCCGTAATTCGCAGCGGTTTTATAACTTAAACATAATTTTTCAGAAATGGTGTGAGCAGTTAAACCCTTTGCCAGCAATAAAAACACGTCAAATTCTCTTGGAGAAAAAGAATCAAGTATGGCTTGATAATCCATCGAATCGGGGGGATTGCTTGCATCATCAATCAAATTCGGTTCAATGAAAG
>CAIRCR010000030.1 GCA_903877065.1 uncultured Pseudomonadota bacterium | reverse complement strand
TTCACAGCGTGGCCGCCCACCTCAGTGCCAGTCTGGTGAGTGTAAACTCCGCTCTTGTAGCTCATGAAGTCTTGATACACAGTGAAGTCAGAGGCTAGGTCTTGGAGTAATGAGTGGTCATCAAAATATAGATTATTTTGAAATGTTTGTGTGTGTGGTATTATAAGAGCCGAAAAAGTCATATCGTTACTCCGTTAACGGATGGTTTTTTGGTTCTAGTAACCAGCTTGTCTCCAGATAGGAGCGCAAATGATTTGTAAAAGTACATCACATATTCTTCTAGGTTATGTCGCATATCCCTGAAAATCTTCACTGCCGACCAAAGCTAATTAGGATTTTCAGGGGAAACGATAGTTCAAATTTAAAACATCTTTTCGATGTCACCGTGTTCTTTATAAGCTGTATAGCTTAATCTTTTTTTCAATAATCTTCACTTTTTATCTAATTCGGTTTCAGTATTATTTTTTAATAATACACTAAAAGAGTATCTAATGAGTGTATTTTTAGTATTAAACAGATATTTAATTAGTGTCTTTTATGTATGCGTAACCAAACTCCCTTTCGAGCGTTTCAGTGATAGCAAATCGTATTGCACCTATCCGAGTTAGCCCTTTTTTAGCTTTAAGTTTATCCAACGCTGCGGCTTCGGCTTCATTAAAACGAATCGTCATGTTCAAATAATCCCGTTTTGTACTAACGCTTTTTTCAGGGACTTGCTCTTCAGGTGTTTTATCTGCGTTTTGAATAAACTGTTTTATGTCGTCTTCTTTCCCGATTAAATCAACAACATCATTTTTTATTTGTTCACTTACTTTTTTAATAGCCATTGAATATCTCCTTTACTAAATCCTGAATTTCTTTTTTTGCTTTCCGAGCAGATTCATTTGTTTTATCAATTTCAACAACACCTAAACCTTCAGATACCGCATCACGGTAAATTTTACGGTCACGCACGATAGTTTTGAGTAATGTAATACTTGGAAATTCGGCTAAGAATTCTTGCGCTTCTTTTGCTTCATTAACAATTGGATTCGTCGGTGCCATTGATAATACCGCTAGTGTTAACAAATTTGGATTCACCAGTTTGGATTCTTGGATGATTTTTTGCATATCAGGGATCGTGTTTAAATCCAGTTGTGACGGACGAACAGGAATCAATAACTTATTAGCCACAATCATGGCAGAACGTAATTCTGGCGCATCTCTACCCGCAGTATCTACCAAGACGTATTCGTAACGTTTATTTAAATCAAGCAATGTCGTGTGAATTTCATTGTACTTTTGTACGCAAAATATCTCAGGCAAAGTAGATTGATTTCGTATGCGTTCAGTAGCCCATTCAGCAGTAGAAGATTGTCTATCAGTATCTACAATCATCACATCTTTTTTTTGTCTAGCAAGTTCAGAGGCAAGGTTCATGGTAATTGTTGATTTACCGCTTCCTCCTTTTTTCCCTCCAATTAAGATTATCATTTACTTTTCCATTTAAGAGTGTATTTTTAGTATCTAATATACACCTTTTTAATATCTGATGAATATATTTAAGATACTATTTGAGTGTATTTTTTAATCATGGCATCTAAACTCATAGTTATCATTTCAGTTATTGCTTAATCCAGCGGGTAATCTGAATGACAAAATACAAACAACATTTGTTGGGCGCGAGAAGCCCCTGTAAATAGCATATCTGGTCGTTTAGCAAAATCGTTAATACCTAAATCGCACACTAAAACAATTTGAGCTTCTAATCCTTTGAATTTCATAATGCTTTCGATTCGACAATTTGTGAATTGCTTATCATTCAATAGTGAATATAACTTAGATTTTTCCTTGCGATACGGTGTTAAAATTATCACGTCTGACAAGTTAAATCCTTTTATTGATAATTCATTCAAGCAAATTTTGACTTGCTCAAATTGTTCATCGTAATTTTTCCAATGTTGAATTACAGGACGCACTCCCTCTGGTGAACCTTGTTTGGGTTGAGCCGCTGCATTATTTATTTCACATAGCCATTGCGTAATGTTTAACGTATTTCGACAATTCTTGGTTAATGGATATTCATTTGTCACGAGAGGAAAATGTACTACACGCTCAAAGACATTTTGTTTAGGGTCGTAGAAAATATAAAACCATCCATCATTTTTCACTGCTGATGAAATCGGTATCCACCATGCCTCATTAAAATCCTGCCCTTCATCAACTAACACAGCATCAAATGCAGAAATAACTTCCGTTTCAATAGCTGTCAATAACAATTCTGGCGCAGTTTCTTCATAAAATACTCGTGCGACATTGTTATCTTCAGATACAACAAAAGGTACATTCATTTTACGCGCAGAAAATTCACAAAATCCATGAAAATAATCTGCATGAATTAACGGCTGATTTTGTGTAACAACTTTTAAATGTTCAGATAATTTGATATTGAAACAAAGGATTAAAACGCTAAACCCTTGGTCTGCTAAACGTCGCGCTTTTTCCA
>CAIRCR010000029.1 GCA_903877065.1 uncultured Pseudomonadota bacterium | reverse complement strand
GCGGTAGGTTTACCTGAATTAGTCGCTGATACGCCGCAGGCCTATGAAGAATTGGCAGTAGCATTAGCAACAAAACCCAGAAAACTCAGTGCCATTCGCAAAAAACTCAAAGCGCAACGAGATACTTGCGCGTTATTTAACACACCCGAATTTGTGAAAGATTTGGAAAATGTTTTGATTGAAAATTATCAAGCGATTCCGAAAAATGACGTGGTGGCTGTGAACATTGAGCAAAGTCAAACGGCCCAGTTTCAAACGGTGAATAACGATAGTACGAAAAAAGTCCGGCTTTTTAGTATTTTTTGGTCAGAAGCCACAAAAGTACAAGCGATTATTAGTGGTTTTGAGCCGCTGAATAATATGGATAATAAACGCCCCGATTGGTACGAATATTGGCCAATCCGTAATTTTCTACTCAATCAAACATTAGATGAAAATACCTATTACGGTTTTTTTTCAACAAAATTCAGTAAAAAAACACAATTATCAACTAAGCAAACAGTTGATTTTATAGAGAAGTCAATTGATAAAGGCGCGGATGTGGTGTTGTTTTCGCCTCAACCTGATCAAGCAGCAGGTTTTTTAAATGTTTTTGAGCAATGCGATTTGTATTGGCCGGGATATTTAACAACGTGTGAGCGTTTTTTTGCACACATGGGGCTAACAGTAAATTTACGTTCTATTGTGATGGATTCAAGAACCATTGTATTTAGTAATTATTTCGTAGCACGGCCAGCGTTTTGGAGAGAATGGTTAAAATTTTGTGAAGCGTTATTTGACATAGCTGAAAAAGGCGATTTGCCTTTAGCAAAAGAACTTAACCAAGCTACAAATTATCCGGGTGGTGTGCAGGTGAAAGTTTTTTTAATTGAAGCGATTGCTTCATTACTCCTCACTCTTTATGCAAAACGCTTTAAAACAGCTTGCGCTAATCCGTGGACAATGGGTTGGGGCATGAATCGCTTTAGACAATATCCGCACGAAATGATTATCAGTGATGCGCTTAAAATGGCGATGCGTGAACAGGGATATCCTGAATATACAAGAGCATTTAACACAGTAAGAAATCAACTGCGACGAAAACCCATTCAACCAAATCAAAAAAATATGAAATCAACACCTGCTTATTCCTCAATTAATACTGATCTCTTAGCGTTAATACCTATTGATGCAAAACGTGTTGTGGATGTGGGTTGTATGCTTGGTAATCTTGCTCAAGCGTATCGTGGAATCAATCCTAATTGCCACTATATAGGCATTGATATTGATGCGGATTATGCCAATAAAGCTAAGATACACTGCAATCAAACCATTGCAGCGGATATTGAAAATATAGACGATGCAACATGGGCACAATTAGAAAAAGCAGATTGTTGGGTGTTTGGTGATACGTTGCAGTATTTACGTAATCCTTGGGTGGTGTTAGAGCGTATTTGTAAAAGTATGAAAGCAAACGGTGGTGGGACATTAGTGGTATGTATTCCTAATGCACAGCATTGGGGAATTCAAATGCGTTTAAATTCGGGTGAATTTCGTTATGTAGATTCAGGGTTGCTTGATCGCGCCCATTTGCGTTGGTTTACGCGTACTACCTTGATTGAGTTGTTTACATCAACTGGATTTCAAGTGGTAAAAGGTACTGTGCGTTTTCATAATCAACCAATACCTGAAAAAATTATGCAAGCCATTGGCGCATTGGCAGAGGCTTCTGGCGCGAATGTTAAACAAGCGCAAGAAGATGCCAAAGTTTTTCAATATTTGATGCAGGTGAAAGTATGAGTTTTGTTTATAACCAAAGTGCTTAACTGATGTAACGCTGACAAATAGACAATACTTTCGAGTAAAAAATGAAACATTATAGTGATTCTGTGATTTGTAATTAGGATGAGTTATGACATTTTGATGGGATACATAATCGAAAAAAGATGGTCCGATGAGAGTAATTTAATTTGCTCACGTTATAATTTATTGCCGCCTTAAATAATTTAGTTGAGTAAAAAAATGTCACAAAATATTAGGATTAGCCCTTACACGACAATTTATGGGGATTTTATCTCTG
>CAIRCR010000028.1 GCA_903877065.1 uncultured Pseudomonadota bacterium | reverse complement strand
CGATTCGACCTGATGTGATTGTCAACGCTGCGGCTTATACCTCTGTCGATAAAGCTGAAACCGAACGTGATTTAGCTTTTTTGATTAACACACAAGCTGTTGAAGTGTTAGCACAAGAAGCTAAAAACTTGAATGCGTTGCTAATTCATTATTCAACCGATTATGTTTTTGACGGCACAAAAGACGTGCTTTATTTTGAAAATGATGCGACAAATCCAGTAAATGTTTATGGTGAAAGTAAACTTGCGGGTGAGTTAGCAATTCAAGCGAGTGGCGCGGATTATTTGATTTGTCGCACGACATGGGTATTTGCGGCGCGAGGCAATAATTTTGTAAAAAGTATTTTACGACTTGCCGCAGAACGCGAAGAACTCAACATTGTTGCCGACCAAATCGGTGCGCCAACGTGGGCGCGTTTGATTGCTCAAACCACCGCGCATATTTTGTGTCAGGCGCAACAAGAACGTAGCGCGAAAACGTTTGATTCGGGAATTTTCAATTTAACCAGCACGGGGGAAACGTCGTGGCACGGTTTCGCACAAAAAATAGTTGAACTTGCACGACTTCAAAAATTTGAATTTAAAAATAAAATAATTAACCCAATTCCAACATCAGATTATCCAACACCCGCGAAACGTCCCGCAAATTCGCGCCTTTCAACCGAGCGTTTAACGCAACGTTTTGGTTTGACGATGCCAGCGTGGGAAACAACTCTTAAACTTTGTTTGGAAGAACTCAAATGAAAATTTTAATCACAGGCGGCGCAGGTTTTATTGGTTCTGCACTGATTCGTTATTTGATGAACGACACGCAACACAACGTTTTAAACGTCGATAAATTAACTTATGCGGGCAATTTGGAATCACTCGTTTCAATTGCTGAAAATTCACGTTATGAATTTGCTCAAGTTGATATTTGTCACGGCGAAAAACTCAGCCAACTTTTTGCAAATTTTCAACCCGATGCCGTCATGCACCTCGCCGCAGAATCACACGTTGATCGCTCAATTGATAAGCCAGCCGCATTTATTGAAACTAACATTGTCGGCACTTACACTTTACTCGAAGCGGCACGTCAGTATTGGTCAAATTTAGACACAGCGAAAAAATCGGCGTTTCGTTTTCATCATATTTCGACTGACGAAGTGTTTGGTGATTTGCACGGCACAGATGATTTATTTACTGAAAACACGCCTTACGCGCCAAGTTCGCCGTATTCTGCCTCGAAAGCCAGTTCTGATCATTTGGTTCGTGCGTGGCATCGCACTTACGGTTTGCCAATAATTGTGACGAATTGCTCAAACAATTACGGGCATTTTCAATTTCCCGAAAAACTAATTCCCGTCGTGATTTTAAACGCGCTCGAAGGCAAACCACTGCCCGTTTACGGAAATGGGCAACAAATTCGCGATTGGCTTTATGTTGATGATCATGCACGAGCGTTGTTGACGGTGTTAGAAAAAGGCACGATTGGCGAAACCTACAACATTGGCGGTCATAACGAAAAAGCGAATCTCACCGTCGTGCGAACGTTGTGTGCCATTCTCGACGAATTGAAACCCAATAAACCCAATGATATTAAAAACTACGCAGATTTGATTACTTACGTTACTGACCGCCCTGGTCACGATTTACGTTATGCGATTGATGCCAGCAAAATCGAACGTGAATTAGGTTGGACTCCGCAAGAAACGTTTGAAACAGGTTTGCGAAAAACAGTGCAGTGGTATTTGGGCAATTTAGCGTGGTGTCAGCATATTCAAGATGGCAGTTATCAACGTGAACGTTTTGGCTTGACGCAATTAAATTCGCTCGATTTTTAAAAATTAGAAAGGCAATAAAACATGAACTGGAAAGGCATAATCTTAGCGGGTGGCGCGGGAACACGTTTACACCCAATTACCAAAGCAGTGTCGAAACAACTTTTGCCCGTGTACGACAAGCCGATGATTTATTATCCGTTGTCAGTGCTTATGCTTGCTGGCATTCGGGACGTTTTGATTATCACAACACCCGAAGATCAACAAAATTTTAAACATCTACTCGGTGACGGTTCAAATTTTGGCGTGCGAATAGAGTACGCCGTGCAACCCAAACCCGAAGGTTTAGCGCAAGCATTTTTAATCGGTGAAGAATTTATTGGCGACAGTCACACTTGTTTGGTTTTGGGCGACAACATTTTCTTCGGGCAAGGATTTTCAGGCAGTTTAAAACAAGCTCTCAAGCGTGAAACAGGCGCAACTGTTTTTGGTTATCAAGTCAAAGACGCGGAACGCTTTGGTGTGGTTGAATTTGACGAAAATAACAAAGTGCTGTCAATCGAAGAAAAACCTGCAAAACCTAAATCACATTTTGCAATTACGGGTTTATATTTTTACGACAATCGTGTGATTGAAATTGCGAAAGATATCAAACCGTCAGCGCGGGGCGAATTGGAAATCACCGAAGTAAATCAAGCGTATTTGAATGATGGCGAATTAAACGTTGAAATTTTTGGACGTGGTTTTGCATGGCTCGATACAGGAACGCACGACAGTTTGCTTGAAGCGGGACAATTCGTGCAAACGATTGAACATCGACAAGGTTTAAAAGTAGCGTGTTTGGAAGAAATTGCCTTTCATAACGGTTGGCTCACAGCTGAAGATTTGAAAAAGACGGCACGAGAATTATCCAAAACAGCTTATGGCGCGTATTTGCTGGAATTGAGCCAATCTTAATTTTTAAAACACAAGGTGAAATTTTCATGGCAACACAAACAAAAGTAGATGATTTACTCAAAACACTTTATACGATGGCGTTTCTCGTTGAAGCTCGTGATGCTTACACTGGCGGACATTTGTGGCGTGTTTCACAATTTGCCAAGCGTTTAGCCACTGCAGCGGGTTTATCACGCAAAGAAGCCGCTGCGATTGGCTTAGGCGGTTTTTTGCACGATTTAGGAAAAGTTGGTGTTCCTGATGCTATTTTAGGAAAAACAGACAAATTAACCGATGCAGAATACGGCATTATCAAAACCCATCCAGACGTTGGAATTCGTGTTTTGCGTGGGCATCCGTTAATTGATTTTGTGCATGAAGCGATACTTGGGCATCACGAACGCCCAGACGGTCGTGGTTATCCGCATGGAATTTCAGATGATTCGATTGGTGTGAGTGCAAAAATTATTGGTTTAGTTGATGCGTTTGATGCGATGACGAGCAGTCGTCCATATCGAAAAGGAATGTCTTTAGAAGCTGCGATTGAACAAATCAGCATGAATTTAGGAACGCAATTTGATAAAAAATTCAGTGAAATTTTTATTCAATTGGCGCGTGCTGGTGAACTCAATGACATTATCGGTCACAGCGATTCAGGCATTCCTTTGCATAATTGTCCACCTTGCGGATTGGTTGTGACGGTTAATCGTAATTTACAAGCGGGCGATGCTATATTTTGCCGAGTTTGTGGTCATGGTCATCAGTTTGTGACGGATTCTAAAACCTCTACATTGGTTTTATCGAGTGAAATACTGACAGGTTCACCGACAGATTTAATTGCTGATATTGATCATTCTTTACTGGGTGAATTGATTGATGAAACTGCGCCGTATCTGTTTGTTGGCAAAGCGCGTTGGTGGAATTGGCGCGGCTTAAAATGAACGATTCTTTTCAGCCTTTAGCCGAACGAATGCGTCCGCACAAATTAGCCGATTACGTCGGACAAGCACACATTCTTTCTGAAGGGAAACCGCTACAAATCGCGCTGACTTCGGGGCATTTGCATTCGATGATTTTTTGGGGCACCTCAGGAACGGGTAAAACCACGTTGGCGCGTTTGATTGCCAAACAATCGAATGCCGAATTTTTAGCGATTTCAGCGGTTTTGGCGGGTGTGAAAGAAATCCGTGAAGCCATTGACCATGCTAAAACGATTCAAAAATTTGAAAAACGCCGCACGATTTTATTTGTGGATGAAGTGCATCGTTTCAATAAATCTCAACAAGATGCGTTTTTGCCGCACGTTGAAGATGGTACGGTCTATTTTATTGGCGCAACCACAGAAAATCCATCGTTCGCGCTCAATAACGCACTACTTTCACGGGCGCGAGTTTATGTTTTAAATCCTTTGACACACGCGGATTTGCTGAACATTTTGAATCACGCCCTCGAAAATGAAGCACACGGTTTAGGCGCGTTGAAACTTGAAATTTCAGACGAAATTAAATTGCAATTCGCACAAGCCGCTGACGGTGATGCTCGTCGTTTGTTGAATTTTATTGAACTCGCCGCCGAAGTTTTAGCCGCGCAAAACAGTTTGATTATTGACGAAACGATAGCGCAAGCCGTTTTAAGTGGCGGTGTGCGGCGATTTGATTCACACGGTGAAGAATTTCACAATCAAATCTCAGCGTTACATAAATCCGTGCGTGGAAGTTCGCCCGACGCCGCCTTGTATTGGCTTTCTCGAATGATTGATGGCGGTTGTGATTTGGCATATTTGGCGCGACGAATTGTGCGAATTGCGTCCGAAGATATTGGAAATGCTGACCCGCGTGCGTTGGAAATTGCCTTAAATGCGTGGCAAGCACAAGAGCGTTTGGGCAGTCCAGAAGGTGAATTATCGCTCGCACAAGCGGTGATTTATATGGCGTGTGCGCCAAAAAGTAACGCGGTTTATGTTGCTTACAATGCGGCAATGGCACACGTTAAACAAACAGGAACATTAGAAGCTCCGATTCATTTACGAAACGCACCAACCAAGTTAATGAAAGCGTTGGATTACGGTAAAATGTACCGCTACGCGCACAACGAACCCGATGCTTATGCCGCTGGTGAAGATTATTTTCCCGAATCGTTAGCGGGAACGCGCTATTACCAGCCTGTCGAACGTGGTTTAGAAATTAAAATTAAAGAAAAACTCGAACGATTGCGCGAATTAGATGCAACTTTTGTTCAAACAAATGAAATTAAAAGTCACGACTAAAGCCACTCCTACATTTTTGACTTATAATCACTTCCCATTAAAACCAATTCCATCAAACGAAAATAAAAACATGAATTTAAAATTTCTCGATTTTGAACAGCCCATTGCCGTTTTAGAAGCGAAAATTGAAGAGCTACGCAACGTTCAATTTGACAATAAAATCAATATTTCCGACGCACTTAAACAATTAGAAGAACGTAGCCAAGCGTTAACGGAATCGATTTTTGCAAATTTATCCGATTGGCAAATTTCTCAAATTTCACGTCATCCAGGTCGTCCGTACACGCTCGATTATATTGATTTAATCTTTACCGATTTTCATGAATTACACGGCGATCGGGCTTACGCGGACGACCCAGCAATTATTTGTGGTTTGGCGAAACTATATAATCAACCTGTCGTCATTATGGGTCATCAAAAAGGACGCGATACAAAAGAAAAAATTTACCGCAATTTCGGAATGCCACGCCCTGAAGGTTATCGTAAAGCCTTGCGCGTAATGAAACTTGCAGAGCGTTTTAAATTGCCATTGATTTGTTTAATCGACACGCCTGGCGCGTATCCTGGCATTGATGCCGAAGAACGTGGACAAAGTGAAGCAATTGCGCGAAATTTGTTTGAAATGGCAAAACTAAAAACCCCAATTATTTGCACAATTATTGGTGAAGGTGGTTCAGGAGGCGCGTTGGCAATTGGTGTTGGTGATCGATTGATTATGTTGGAATACAGTACTTATTCAGTGATTTCACCCGAAGGTTGTGCGTCGATTCTATGGAAAAGTGCGGATAAATCTCAACTTGCGGCTGAGGCAATGGGAATTACCGCTGATCGAATTCGTGAACAAGGATTTTTAGACGAAGTTGTGCGTGAGCCGTTAGGTGGCGCACACCGTGATTTTAAAGCGATTGCGGCAAGTTTAAAAGAAACGTTATCAAGCCATTTGTACACGTTGCAACGCCAAGATTTAAACACGTTGCTTGATACACGTTATCAGCGAATTATGAATTTTGGTGTTTTTGAAGAATCGGCTAAATAAAGAAAGTTAAAGGGTGAATGTGGAAGACAAATTTTGTTTTGATGTTTTAGTTATTGGTAGCGGTGGCGCAGGTTTGACATTAGCCATCAAGCTCGCCAGTCTAAAAATTCGTGTGGCGGTGCTGTCAAAATTTGCCTTAACAGCGTGTAGCACTTACTACGCACAAGGTGGTATTTCAGCTGTTTTTGATGCAGAAGATTCACTTGAATCGCACTTAAACGATACGTTAGATTCAGGTGCAGGGTTGTGTAATTCTGAAATCGTTAAATTAACCGTTCAACACGGCAAAGATTCGATTGATTGGTTACGAAAACAAGGTGTGCTATTCACTGAAGAACATACAGCATCAGGTGAAACTAAGCTGCATTTAAATTTAGAAGGTGGTCATTCACATCGACGTGTCGTTCATACCGATGATGCCACTGGAAAAGCTGTTTCATTGTCGCTTATTCAACGCGCTCAAAAAAATCCAAATATCGAATTATTTGAAAATCATAATGTTGTCGATTTAATTACCGAATCCACAACACACGGCAAACGTTGTGTTGGCGCGTATATTTTTAACAGCTCAAAACAGCGTGTCGAAACGTTTAGCGCGAAAGTGGTTGCACTCGCAACAGGCGGCGCAAGTAAAGCCTATTTGTACAGCACAAATCCACAAAGTTCGACAGGTGACGGCATGGCGGTCGCGTGGCGTGCAGGTTGTCGTGTGAGTAATTTAGAATTTATGCAATTTCACCCGACGTGTCTTTATCATCCTGCGGGTCATTCGTTTCTAATTAGTGAAGCGGTGCGAGGGGAGGGCGGACATTTAATTTTGCCAGATGGCAGAACATTTATGCACCGCTACGATGAACGCGCTGAACTTGCGCCGCGTGATATTGTGGCAAGAGCGATTGATCATGAAATGAAAAAACGGGGGATTGAATGCGTTTATTTAGACATTAGTCATCGTCCCGCGCCATTTATTCGAGAGCATTTTCCAACGATTTATCAACAATGCTTGGAATTTGATATTGATATTACACAACAACCGATTCCTGTTGTTCCAGCAGCGCATTACACTTGTGGTGGCGTGTTAACAGACAGTTTTGCTCGAACCGATATTGAAAATTTGTACGCTGTGGGTGAGGTTGCTTGCACGGGATTACACGGCGCAAACCGAATGGCAAGTAATTCATTGTTGGAATGTTTGGTTTTTGCCGAGCGGGCAAGCGAAGATATTAAACAAAAATTACGACAACTCACCACGCCTAAAAATCTCCCGCTTTGGGATGAATCAAAAGTGAGTGATTCGGATGAAGAAGTGGTTGTTTCACACAATTGGAATGAATTACGACATTTTATGTGGGATTACGTTGGCATCGTGCGAACCGATAAACGCTTGCATCGCGCTATGAATCGTGTGGAATTATTGCAAAAAGAAATCGCCGAGTATTATCAAAATTTTCGTGTCACGAGCGATTTATTAGAATTGCGAAGTTTGGTCGTGGTGGCGGAGTTGATTATTCGTTGCGCTCAACAACGCAAAGAAAGTCGTGGTTTGCATTACACGCTCGATTATCCAGAAACTGATAATTCACAATCACCGAAAAATACGATACTCACGCCGAAAAATTACAGCGTGTTAGAATGAAAACGGAAGGAAATTTGGCAACGTGCTTTTTGGTGTTCATTTACGATTCGTCTTTTTATTTGGTGTTTTAAAATAAAAAGAGGGTTCGGATGAATGTATTTTCATCATAACTTCTTATATTTCTTATGAATAATTTTCTTTATAGAACGATATGGATTTCAGATCTGCACATTGGTTCTACGCAATGTCAAGCTGATGTTCTTTTGGATTTTTTAAAATACAACGACAGCGAAAAACTTTATTTGGTTGGTGATATTATTGATTTTTGGTCGCTTTCTAAAAAAATGTACTGGCCTAGAAGTCACAATACAATCATTCAAAAATTTTTGCGTAAAGCTCGACAAGGCACAAAAATTATTTACGTTCCAGGTAATCATGATGAGAATGTCAGAGATTATGATAATTATATTTTTGGCGACATTGTCGTTAAAAATTCCGATGTGCATACAACCGTATTGGGTAAACGGTTTTTAATTGTTCACGGTGATGAGTACGATGCAATTGCAATGAATCATCAATGGATTGCAAAAATGGGCAGTGTTGGTTATGACTGGTTAATCAAAATCAACGGGTATCTCAGACCATTTCGACGGTTATTTGGAATGCAATCGCATTTTTCATTGGCGGCATTCATTAAATACAAAGTGAAAAATGTGGTGCAGTTTATCTCTAAATACGAAGAAAGCATTGTTTACACACTTAGAAATGAAAGTTTAGATGGCGTTATTTGCGGACATATTCATCATGCCGAAATTAAAGATATAGAAGGGTTTTTATATGTTAATACGGGAGATTTTGTTGAGAGCTGTACCGCCATTGTCGAACATCATGACGGTACGTTAGAACTCATTCATTGGCGAAAACAAGAATTGCAAACTGAAGCCGCAGAATAATCTTTTAAAGGGTGTTGATGTGAATGCTATTGTTCAATGTGTAAAACATCAACACCACTCCAAACATCTTCAATAAAATCTTCATCCATTGTAGGCATTCCATCAAGTATCCATTGCGTCAATATTTTTGCCGTATTCGGATAAGTAACACGCACGGCATGATTGTCGTTAAGCCAATGTTCAAGTATCGCCGTATTCAAATCATTCATCACATGGGCGTAACCCAATTGATGCAGTGCCGCTGCATTGGAAGTTTGTTCCATTTGTGCGTGTAACGGCTTCACTATAATTTTTTTACCCAATTGCAATGCTTCACTAGTTAACGCAAATCCTGCGTTACAAACAACACTCGCACAATCGTACAAATCTTTTTGAAATTGCTCACAAGACATAGGATTAAACGTAATGTGTTTAAATTCAGATGTTGTTGGCTGTGCAGAGGACACATGAAATTGGAAGTTATCAAAAGGAGCTAAAAGCGCAACAACGTCATTTGTATCTTCAAAAGGTAAATAAACGATAATTTTATTTCTGATAATGGTTTTTGGTGATTCGAGAATATCCAAAATTGGCGGCAAAATGGGTTGACCAAAATGATGCCAATGCAAACCAATCGCTGTATCGACAGGCGCAAAATGTTTCATAACTAAATTAGCAAGGGGATCCGAACCTTCTATGGGAATTTTGTAATGGTAGGCATATTGATTACCGATGCCTAAAATTGGTTTTTTTTGTTTTTTTGCTGCCCACGCAGAAATAGGTTCAAAATCCGTAATAACTAAATCATAACTGCTTAAATCAAGCGTTTTTATATCTTCCAGAAGCGTTAAAATTTTTGCGTCATAAGCTGTCATCAGGTAATTGACGCGACCTTTGTGAGTATTAAACGTCAAGCCAGTTCGCAATTGATAATCCCTAAATACTTCCATATCGAAGTATTTGTCAGCAGCGCGACCTGTAAACAAAAAGGTAACATCAGCACCCGCTGCATAAAGTTCTTTTGCCATCATTCTAGCGCGAGCGATGTGACCATTCCCCGTTCCTTGAACACCATAAAAAATTTTCATAACACAATTTATCCTAAAAAATTAGCGACTTAATTAAGGCAAAAAAGCATAAAGTTTTTTTGTGACAGTGAAGTGAATTACTTAATCGCTATTCAAAACCCTCTTGCAATACTTGTGTTGTTTTACATAAACGCTCTAAAATTTAATGTAAAGAATGCAGTTATTGTTCTATAATTATGTTTTATCTAGTAAATTTTAAATAGTGAGTGTCCTATTATGTCAGCAGTGATGGAAGAAAAAGCGTTTCGAGGCTTGCGTGAAGTGGCATTATTGAGCGTAATTGCAGGTGCATTATTTTTTTTAATTTCACTGGTGACGTTCAGTAACGACGAAGCAGGTTGGACGCACAGCGGTTCTGTGCAAAGCATCTCAAATGCTTGTGGTATTTTTGGTGCGTGGCTTGCTGATTTTATGCTCAGTTTTTTTGGGCTATGTGCTTACACCTTCCCGTTTATCATAATTTGGCAGGGGTATTTGACCTACAGTAATCGACGACCCGAACAATCACAAACCATGATTACATTGCGTTGGCTGGGTGCGTTTGTGATGATTATTTCTGCGGATTCACTGTTTAATTTTTATTTGTTACATACCAGTATTGAGTTACCACGCAATGCGGGTGGTATTTTAGGGCAAGAAGCAGGTACATCTTTGGCTGTAGCGTTTGGCAATTCTGGCGCGACGTTGTTTTTGTTGGCGATATTCTTTGCGGGTTTGCGATTAGTTACCGAAATTTCTCTACTGGCTGTACTTGATTTTATTGGTAAACACACTTTCGATTTAAGTCGTGCGTTCTATCATAGTTTTTTTGACACTTTACAAAAACACGCACCACAACCTGTAACGTTGCAATTGGTGAATGAAATTGAAAAACCTGTTTCTCGTAAAAAAAGTTCACATAAAACAAAACACGTCCCAGAAGAATCAAATGAAGACGAAAATGAAAGCGACGAAGATATTTTAGGTGAATTACTTGATGAAATTGAAGACGAAGAACCCGTAGCTGAAAAAAAAACACCAAAAAAATCAAGAGTGAAATCTACTCCAGAGCAATTAAGCATGGTCGAAAAATCTGCGAAACCCGCGAAAATACCATTGAGTAAACGATTCGATAAACTCATTGAAACCGTAAAAAATGTTAAAGACGATGTAATTGAAAAAGCTGAAAAGGTCAAAGCTGAAAAGCTCACAGAAAAAAAAGTAACTAAAAAAATCACAGAAAAAGTCACAGAAAAAGATCTAAAAACCATTCAATATCCTAAAAAAAATAAATTGCCGACACTGGATTTACTCGACGACCGCGACACCAAAGTTACCGGCTATTCCGAAACCGATTTAGAAGATATGTCGCGCCTTGTCGAGGACATCTTGGCAGATTTTAATGTTTCCGTAACCGTTGTTGGCTTTCATCCTGGACCTGTAATTACACGCTTTGAATTGCAACTTGCCGCAGGTGTTAAAGTCAGCAGAATTAGTGGCTTATCAAAAGATTTAGCGCGTTCTTTATCGGTGACAAGCGTGCGAATTGTCGAAATTATTCCTGGAAAACCTGTCGTGGGTTTAGAAATTCCGAACCGTGAACGCGAAATGGTGACGTTACGCGAATTATTAAAATCGGCAGCATTTGAAAAATCAAAATCAATGCTCACGTTGGCAATGGGAAAAGATATTGCAGGTATTCCAATTTGTGCCGACTTAGGCAAAATGCCGCACGCGCTCGTTGCTGGCACGACGGGTTCTGGAAAATCCGTGGCAATTAACACCATGATTTTGAGTTTGCTTTATAAAGCAAATCCAGAACAAGTTCGCTTGATTATGATTGACCCGAAAATGCTGGAATTGTCAGTTTATGAAGGCATTCCGCATTTGCTCACGCCAGTTGTGACCGATATGAAAGAAGCGAGTAATGCGTTGCGTTGGGCAGTTGGTGAAATGGAACGACGTTATAAATTGATGTCAAAAATGGGTGTGCGAAATTTAGCGGGATTTAATCAAGTGATTGAAGATGCCGCTGAACGTGGCGAAACCATTCGTGATCCGATGTTTCAGATGATAAATCCACTCGAAGATGACGAAGATTTTCCCATTCTTTCAACCTTGCCAAGTATCGTAATTGTCATCGATGAACTTGCCGATATGATGATGATTGTTGGTAAAAAAGTCGAAGAATTGATTGCGCGTTTGGCACAAAAGGCGAGGGCGGCAGGGATTCATTTAATTTTGGCAACACAACGTCCATCGGTCGATGTTTTAACGGGATTGATTAAAGCCAACGTGCCAACACGAATTTCGTTTCAAGTGTCCTCACGCATTGATTCACGGACAATTTTAGATCAAGGTGGCGCGGAAACGCTTTTGGGTAACGGTGATATGTTATTTTTGCCATCTGGCACGAGCATTCCGATTCGAGCGCATGGCGCGTTTGTTGATGATCACGAAGTTCATCGTGTGGTGGAATTTTTGAAACAAACAGGTCCGACGAATTATTTGAAAGAAATTCTTCAAGAAAGTTCCGATTCAAACGACAATTTTGGTGGTGGAAACAGTTACGGCGGCGGTTCAGAATCTGATCCACTGTACGATGAAGCAGTACGTTTTGTAACCGAATCTCGTAAAGCCTCGATTTCAAGCGTTCAGCGACGTTTCAAAGTCGGTTATAACCGCGCCGCCTCGATGATTGAAGAAATGGAGGCTGCAGGTGTTGTCAGTGCCGCTGAATCAAATGGCACGCGTGTTGTTTTGGCTCCGCCCGTGGCATAAAAACTTTTGAAATCAGTATTTTTTGCTCTCATTTTAGAAAATAACACCCTTTAAAAACAGACATAAAAAAATGTTAAAAAGACGTTTGGGTGATTGCTTAACTCATAACCTATTTTTCAAAATGCTTATGAATGATAGGATTACTCGCTAAATCAACCTCGAAGTTCCATTACTTCGCTTTACCGTTCACTATTTGCAGATAACCTCCGTCGCGTTATTTCAAAGGAAAAAACTAAATGAAAGCACCACTTCATATTGCTGTCACAGGGGCGGCAGGACAAATCAGTTATTCGTTGCTATTTCGCTTGGCGGCGGGACATTCTTTTGGCAAAAATCAGCCCATTGTGCTGCATTTACTCGAAATTCCAGCCGCGTTACCTGCGTTGGAAGGTGTCGTTATGGAATTAAAAGATTGCGCTAGTCCGATTGTATTTGGCATTGAGATGACCGCGGATCCAATGGTTGCGTTTGAAAATATCGATTTTGCATTTTTAATTGGCTCACGTCCTCGAACATTGGGCATGGCACGAAAAGATTTACTTGAAGTTAATGCTGAAATTTTTGCAACACAAGGCAAAGCCCTGAATGCGGTAGCAAATCGTAACGTCAAAGTGTTAGTGACTGGCAATCCAGCAAATACAAATGCGTTGATTGCGTTGAAAAATGCGCCCGATTTATCACCTGCTAATTTTTCTGCAATGAGCCGTTTAGACCACAATCGTGCGATTAGTCAACTTGCTCAAAAATGCGGCGTGTTGACAACAGATGTGAAAAATATGACGGTTTGGGGCAATCATTCTTGCACGCAATATCCTGATTTGCACCACGCGAAAGTGCGTGGACAAGATGCGTTGTCGCTGATTGATTATGGCTGGTTTACAGATGAATTTATTCCGATTGTTCAGCAACGCGGTGAGTCAGTCATTAAAGCGCGGGGGCAATCGAGTGCGGGGTCAGCAGCTAACGCAGCATTGGATCAAATGCGCGTGTGGGCGCAAGGTACACCAGAAAATGATTGGGTTAGCATGGGTGTTTTGTCAGATGGCAGTTATGGTATTGAAAAAGGCTTGATGTATTCGTTTCCAGTCACGGTAAAAAATGGGGAAATACAGATTGTGCAAAGCTTATCCATCAATGAATTTAGTCGCCAGCGAATGCGTTTAACAGAAGAAGAATTAAAGTTAGAAATCGAAGCTGTTAAGCATTTGTTTTAGATTAAAGTGTGCGTTTCGGGTTCGTCTCGACTTAGAAACACGATGTTTTTTCACATTTTGAGTTGTTTTATCAAGAAAAATGCGTAGAATGACGCGATTTATTTCAGCAAATTATTTTAAGGATTTCAGATGGTAACTATTCGTCTTTCAAGGGGTGGTGCGAAAAATCGCCCATTTTATCAAATCGTTGTAACAGACAGCCGTAACAGTCGTGATGGTCGTTACATTGAACGAGTTGGATTTTTCAACCCGTTAGCGCGTGGCAATGAAGAGCGTTTACGCTTAGACAACGAACGTGTGCAACATTGGAAATCAAACGGCGCACAGCCTTCAGATCGCGTTGCAAAATTGATTAAAGATTCGTTAAAAGCTGCGGTGTAATTCTCCTTGACTGAGCAAAAAAAATTACATATCGGAAAGATTTCTGGCGTTTTTGGTATAAAAGGCTGGGTAAAAGTTTTTTCGTTTACGGGTCATCGTGAAAACATTGTGAAGTATTCACCGTGGTCAATTAAAAAAAACGCAGCTACGCAAATCGTCGAAGTGATTGCGGGTCAATTGCAAGGTCAATCCGTTGTCGCACAACTCAAAGGCGTGAATGATCGTAATGCCGCCGAAATGCTAATCGGCTGGGACATTTATGTTGATTACACGCAACTGCCGTCATTAAAATCAGGCGAGTATTATTGGTCAGATTTAATTGGCTTAGATGTTGAAAATACGGAAGGTATTTTTTTAGGCGTAATTGAGAGTTTACTCGAAACGGGTGCAAACGATGTCATCATCGTACAAGGTGAAGAACGTCAACACGCGATACCGTTTATTCATCAAAGAACCGTTTTAGATGTTGATTTAGAGGCTCGAAAAATGCGTGTTGATTGGGACGCTGATTTTTAAATGCGCTTTGATGTTATTACGCTCTTTCCTGAGATGGTAAAACAGACCGCTCAAGTTGGTGTAACGGGTAAAGCGATTGAAAATAAGATTGTGACTTTAAATGTTTGGAATCCACGCGATTACACGCACGATCGTCATAAAACCGTTGATGATCGTCCTTTCGGTGGTGGACAAGGAATGGTAATGAAATACCAACCTTTGCACGATGCTGTAAATGCGGCAAAAGAAGTTAATTTAACGCAGTGTAAAGTGGTTTATTTAAGTCCACAAGGCAAGCCATTAAACCAAGTGCTACTGCACGAAGCGGGTCAATTATCGCAGTTAATTTTAGTTGCGGGACGTTATGAAGGTGTTGACGAACGGTTTATTCAACGTGATTGTGACGAAGAATGGTCGCTTGGTGATTACGTCATTAGTGGCGGTGAATTAGCCGCATTGATTGTGATTGATGCGATTACTCGTTTGTTACCGAATGTATTGGGAAATGAACAATCGGCTTTGCAAGATTCTCACAGTAGCGGTTTGCTCGATTATCCACAATTTACGCGTCCTGAAACGCTCGACGGTGATGCCGTTCCAGATATTTTGTTAAGTGGTCATCATGCCGATATTGAACGCTGGCGTATGAAACAAGCCTTAGGGCAAACGTGGCAAAAACGCCCAGATTTAGAGAAAAGAAAAATTAAATGTAAATATTAAATTGTAACGTTTTTAAAATTTTTTAAATAGGTGCAGTTCTTTTTATTATGATTTGCCATCTACTCGGATGAAAAGATTTGCAAGTTTTGGAATTGGAAATAAAATTGATTTCACAAAATTTAATAAAAGTTAGATTATGGTATTTCACTTTATGTTAATATTAACAGAATCCGAGCCCAAATGTATATAATATTAAAAGTGAATTTGATGTTAAAGAAAAATAATCAACAAAAAAAAAGGGATTTAGTATCGGAACTTCTCGAGAATTAATAAAATTTGCGGGGATTTTTTCTACAACTAACAAATTCGTACCAGGTATTTATTTTTTATTATATTTTATTCAGGTCCAGGGGCTTATGCTTTAAGGGAAACAAAATCAAATATAAAATATTCTTTTGGATAACGTATTGAACCTTTAGAAACCAAATATTTTTACTGCCGAATTATTATTCGTTAAATCATTGATTAAGTTTTGTTCGAAATAATCATTTTTAGT
>CAIRCR010000027.1 GCA_903877065.1 uncultured Pseudomonadota bacterium | reverse complement strand
TTTCATCGGGGTTGCATATTAAGCAAAGCGTTTACTGGTTTTAAAGCCCACGCTACGGAAGCTCAAAAAGATGATTTTGCTAAATTTTGCGTAACCAATAATTACTGGCTTGATGATTTTGCGCTGTTTATGGTGTTACGAAATAAATTTAATCAGCAAAGCTGGAATGATTGGGCGGATGATTTTAAAAATCGTAATTTGGCGGCATTGAACGACATTCGCTTTTTCCTCAAAACACCGCTGGAAACTGTTAAGTTTGAGCAATATGTTTTTTTCAAACAGTGGACAGCGTTAAAAACCTACGCAAATGAACGCGGTATTTTGCTTTTTGGTGATATGCCTATCTTTGTTTCTTACGATAGTGCAGATGTTTGGGCGAATCGGAAAGCATTTAAACTCACTCCCGAAGGTGATATGACTGTCGTTGCAGGCGTGCCACCCGATTATTTTTCAGAAACGGGGCAACGCTGGGGAAACCCGCATTATGATTGGAATTTCTTGCAGGCGACAGGGTTTAACTGGTGGATGCAACGAATACAAACACACGCTGAGTTATTTGATATTTTGCGAATTGATCATTTTCGTGGCTTTGAAGCCGCGTGGGAAATTCCAGCCGATGAGCCGACAGCAATTAAAGGCGAATGGGTGAAAGGAGCAGGCAAAGAACTACTCGCGGAAATTCAAACTGAATTTCATGAAGTTGCACTAGTTGCAGAAGATTTAGGCATTATCACACCTGAAGTCAATGCGTTGCGTACAGAGTTTAATTTAGCGGGTATGAAAATTATGCAATTCGCTTTTAGTGGTGATGCGGATAATCCATATTTACCTGAAAATCATGAAATCAATAGTGTGGTTTATACGGGGACACACGATAACGATACAACTTTTGGCTGGGCAAAAAATATAACGGTACAAGAGAGAGCGTTTATTTGTGAAACATTGAAAATTGACGAAGATGCCGATATTGTCACCGCGTTAATAAAATGCACGCTTGATTCTGTGGCAAATTTGGCAATTTTACCCATGCAAGATATTTTAGGTTTGGATAGTTTAAGTCGAATGAATACACCTGGAACAACGGAAGGAAATTGGCAATGGCATTTTCAATGGAAACAGTTGACAGGTCATCGCGTGATGCAGATTACCGAATGGATTAAGCTATCAAACAGGTAATTTAAAACGCTTTATACGGGCAAAAAAGCCAACTTTCGTGATAGGCGCAAGTTGGCTTTTTTATTCACGATTATTTTTAAATCAGCCAGTAATATCGTCCGTTATAATGATGTTCTATTTTCAATTCCTTAAATTTTAATCAAAACGAGTTTTTCATGAAAAAATTATTATTTCAATTCGACACAGATTTGCATCCATCAACTTTTGATACCGTTGTTGCTTACGATGGGGGCGCAGATCATGTGATTGGACACGGGAGTTTAACGCCCAACAATATCGCCGCTTTAGTTGAAGGTACGATTTTTACTCGTGCGCCAAAAGATAAAAAAAATACCGCAATTTTTGTTGGCGGCAGCGATATGGCGGCGGGACAAATTTTATTTGAAGCAGTACAAAAACATTTTTTTCCAGGTTTTCAAGTTTCGGTCATGCTCGACAGTAATGGCAGCAACACAACAGCCGCCGCGTGCGTTGCAAAATTAGCCTCAAGTGGCAATTTGGCGGGAAAAACAGCCGTCGTTTTAGCGGGTACGGGTCCCGTTGGACAGCGTGCCGCCGCAATGTTGGCGTTAGAAGGCGCAAGTGTCACCATCACGTCACGACAATTATGGAACGCTGAAAAAGCCTGTGAAGCCATGGAAGAGCGTTTTAACGTCAAAATTCACGCTCATGCTGCCGCAGATTACGAATCGCGTGCTGATGCCATTAAAGATGCAAACATCGTGATTACAACTGGCGCAACAGGTGTTGAATTGTTAAAACCAGAACATTGGCAAAATAACGCAAAGTTAGAAATGCTTGCCGATGCAAATGCAACACCGCCGTTAGGCATTGGTGGTGTTGGTGTCATGGACAGAGGTATTGAATCTCACGGCAAAATTGTCTGGGGTGCAATCGGGTTTGGTACGTTGAAATTGGCATTGCACCGTGCGTGCATTGCACAATTATTTGAAGATAACAAACTCGTTTTAGATGCTGAAAATATCTTTGCGCTCGCTAAAAAAATGGCATGAATACAAAAACGTTACGTCAAAATGCAGCACACATTTTTCAAACGGGTGTTGCCGCCGCGAATCCTTACGATGCCGTGAAAAAGCATTTTGTTTTTGATAAAAATTATTCAAAAATTCATATTATTGCTTTCGGCAAAGCGGCGTGTGCCATGGCAAATGCCGCGCAAGAATTGATTCCAGAAAATTTATTGGGCAATGCAATTGCAGTTACAAATTATGAAAATGTTGTTACCGTTAAAAACGTTGAAGTCATCGGCGCATCGCATCCCCTGCCCGATGTTTCTGGATTTAATGCCGCAAAACGTGTTGCTGAAATTGCTAAAAACGCTCAAATCGACGAATTAGTTTTGGTGTTAATCAGTGGCGGCGGTTCTGCGTTAATCCCCTACCCCGTTGATTCAATTACACTTGAAGAAAAAATTGCCGTCACCCATTTGTTATTGTCTTGTGGCGCAACAATTCATGAAATAAATTGTGTTCGCAAACATTTATCTCAGTTGAAAGGCGGCGGTTTAGCAAAATTTATTGCGCCCGCCGTTTGTCACGCACTGATTTTATCGGATGTTTTAGGCGACGATTTAAGCGTCATTGCAAGCGGTACAACCGTTGCCGATAACTCAACATTTGCAGAGGCGGTTCAGATTTTAAAAACGAAAAATGTTTGGAATGATGTGCCAAAATCAGTAAAAAATTATTTGGAACAGGCTATTTCAGAAACACCAAAAATAATTGAACACACCTCAAATGTATTGATTGGCAGTAATTTAATGAGTGTTGAAGCCGCTTTGAAAGCCGCGCAATCTTTGAATTATGACGTTATTCGTTACGATTATCCGTTGTGCGGTGAAGCACGAGATGTTGCAGAAGAATTTGTTGTAACGGTTAAAAATAAATCTCTGGCGAATGGAAAATATGCTTTCATCACTGGCGGCGAAACCACCGTCACGTTAAACGGTAATGGATGCGGCGGACGCAATCAAGAAATGGCATTGGCTTTCGCGCTTGCGGCTGAAAAACATGAATTAAAAAATGATTGGGTATTTTTAAGTGGTGGAACGGACGGTATTGACGGTGTCAGCCCAGCCGCTGGCGGCATGGCTGATAACGAAACATTGCAACGCATGAAAAACGCAGGTGTTAACCCACATAAATTGCTTGAAAATAACGATTCTTACGTCGCATTAAAAAATTCTGATGATTTACTGATGACGGGTGCGAGTGGAACGAATGTCGCGGACTTACAAATTTTATTGATTCAAATGGAGAGAAATACATGAACACACAAAACATTGGCTTTATCGGTGGCGGTAATATGGCGTGTAGCTTGCTGAAAGGCTTGATTGCAAGCGGTCATCCCGCGCAACAACTTTGGGTTTCCGATACAAATCCCGACACACTTTCAGAATTAGCTTCACAATTAAACATCAACACATCACTTGATAATTTGGCTATCGTTGACGCGGCTGATGTCATCGTGTTGGCAGTAAAACCACAAGTTTTAAAAACAGTCGCGCAAACACTCGCGGTGTCAGTTGCCGCTAAAAAATCGCTCGTTGTTTCGATTGCGGCTGGAATATCTCAAGCGAGTTTAAGTTCATGGCTTGGTGAAGAAACCGCGATTGTGCGTTGTATGCCAAATACGCCAGCGGTTGTTTTAACGGGCGCGACAGGTTTACACGCCAATGACAATGTCACCGATGCACAAAGTGATTTAGCGGAAAATATTTTGCGTTCGGTTGGCATTGCCTTATGGGTCGAAACAGAAAAAGAACTCGATGCCGTCACCGCCGTTTCAGGAAGTGGTCCTGCGTATTATTTTTTATTGATGGAAGCGATGGAAAAAGCCGCGTTAGAAATGGGTTTGAATGCCAATACCGCGCAATTACTCGTTCAACAAACGGCTTTAGGTGCGGCAAAAATCGCGCTCGAATCAGCAGAATCACCAGAAAATTTACGTCAACGTGTCACGTCACCAAATGGCACAACACAAAAAGCAATTGAAACCTTTCAAGCGGGTGGTTTTATCGAATTAGTCGCTAAAGCTTTGCACGCCGCACACGATCGAGCGGTTGAACTTTCACAACAAGTGGACTAATCGACATGGGCATGAGTTATTTTACAAATCCAGTCGTGTTAATTTTGAACACGGTTTTTACGCTCTATATCACAGCTGTGATGCTGCGCTTTTTGTTTCAATGGTGTCGGGCAGATTTTCGTAATCCTATTTCAAAATTCTTAATCGCAATAACACACCCATTGCTGAAAATTATGCGTCGTTTTATTCCCGCAATTGGCAACATTGATACGTCGTCGTTGGTGTTAATGTTTGCGTTGCAATTGCTCGCAGACGGATCATTGGCTTTATTGCAAGGTGAGTTTTTGGAGATTGGCGGTTTAATTTTGATTGCTTTGGCACATTTGATTGCGTTGCTTTTAAACGTTTTCTTTTATGCCGTTTTCGCACGCGCTGTGCTGAGTTGGTTTAATCAAGGTACATTCAATGATTTATCGACGTTACTTTATAGCCTGACAGAACCGTTATTAGCGACGTGTCGCAATGCGTTACCCAATTTTGGCGGCATGGATTTGTCGGTTATTTTGGTTATTTTGGCGATACAAGTGATTGAAATGCTGATTTTGCCGCCGTTGTATCAATTGGCGAGTTTGATTTCTTGAGTGGTTATTTATGGCAAGGTGACGTGTTGATTTTAAATTTACACGTTCAGCCAAAAGCCAGCAAAGACGAATGGTCGGGCTATTACGGCGAGCAACTAAAATTACGCATCAAAGCTCCGCCTGTTGATGGCAAAGCAAACACGCATTTGCTCAAATTTATTTCTGATGAATTTGGTGTGAGTAAATCGGCGTGCAAATTGTTATCTGGCGAATCTGGACGTGATAAACGTATTTCGATTACTGCACCGAGCAAATTTCCAACGTGTTTGAATCTGGGCGTTTAGTGCAAATCTTCCAACCCCCCTTTTTAAAAGGGGATTTTTATTTTGAGACTATGAAAAAAAGCGATTTTAATTACCACCTTCCCGAATCGTTAATCGCACAGCACCCGTTATCGGATCGTACAGCCAGCCGCTTACTCGTTATGAATCGAGACACTGGTGAATTGAGTAATCGGCAATTTAGCGATTTACTCGACCTTATCAAACCTGAAGATTTATTGGTTTTCAACGACACGCGTGTCATTCCTGCGCGTTTATTTGGCACAAAAGAAACAGGCGGCAAAGTCGAAATTTTGATTGAACGAATTATTGATGAAAACTACGCATTGGCGCATATTCGCGCAAGTAAATCACCAAAAACAGGAACACGAATTAAGCTAGATAACGATTATTTTTGTGAAATGTTGGGCAGAGAAAATGATTTGTTTCGTTTGCATTTTGAGAATGAAAAACCAGTTTTAGCGATACTTGCTGAAATTGGGCATATTCCCTTGCCGCCTTACATTGAACGTGCGAGTGACGAAAATGATTTAACACGTTATCAAACTGTTTTCGGTAAACATCTCGGCGCGGTTGCTGCGCCGACTGCGGGACTGCATTTTGATGAAGTTATGATGGAAAAAATCAATGTGAAAGGCGTGCAAACGGCATTTGTAACTCTGCACGTTGGCAGTGGTACATTTCAACCTGTGCGGGTCGAAAACCTGTATGAACACTTGATGCACAAAGAACATTTCGCTGTATCCCAAGAAACGGTGGACGCGGTTAAAGATACAAAAAAGCGTGGTGGACGTGTTATTGCAATTGGTACAACCGCGGTTCGGGCATTGGAATCGGCATCACGTTCAGGCGATTTACAAGCGGGTTTTGGTGATACCGATTTGTTTATTTTGCCCAGTTATGAATTTAAATCCGTTGATGTGTTGTTGACGAATTTTCATTTGCCAGAATCGACGTTATTGATGTTAGTCGCGGCGTTTTCGCGTCATGAATTTGTGATGTCCGCTTATCAGCACGCGATTGATCAACAATATCGCTTTTTTAGTTATGGCGATGCGATGTGGATAAGTCGATAAAAAAACAGCCATTTGTGTTAATAATGGCTGTGGTTTATTTTTTAATGTGTACGTTCAAACTCTTGCATAAAACTAATCAACGCATCAACGCCACTTTCAGGCATTGCATTGTAAATACTCGCACGCATTCCACCGACGGAACGATGACCTTTCAATTCATTGAAACCATTCATTTCAGCCGCAGTCAAAAACGCTTTGTCCAACGAATCATCTGCCAAAATAAACGGTACATTCATTCTTGAACGTGACACGATTTCGACGGGATTTCGATACAACGTTGAGTTATCAATGGCATGATAAAGTTTTGCTGATTTAACGATATTACACTGTTCAATCGCTGTTACGCCGCCTTGTTCTTGCAACCATTTCAAAACCAAACCCATCAAATACCAGCTATACGTTGTTGGTGTATTAAGCATAGATTGATTTTTTACTTGCTCGGTGTAATTAAAAACGGGTGGCACTGTTTTCAAACATTGTCCCAACAAATCATCACGAACAATAACAAGCGTAACACCCGCCGCACCCATATTTTTCTGACTACCTGCGTAAATCAAACCAAATTCGTTGACATCAATTGGACGCGACAAAATGTTCGACGACATATCACACACTAACGGCAAGCCTTTTGAATTAGGCGTTGTATTGAATTCCACACCGTGAATTGTTTCGTTTGATGTGTAATGTAAATAGGCGGCTTGCGAGTCACAAACCCAACTCGCAACGTCTGGAATTGTGGTGAAATGACTACTTTCTGAATTTGCGCTGACGATAGTTTCACAATACGTTTGCGCGTCTTTAATTGCTTTTTCTGACCATGCCCCCGTTTTGACATAACAGGCTTTTGTTTTTAAACCTAAAATATTTTGCGGAATAAACGAAAATTGTGCCGAAGCACCGCCTTGTAAAAATAACACACGGTAATTTTCAGGAATCCTCATTAAATCGCGTAAATCCGCTTCTAATTCGGCGGCAATGCTTGAAAATTGTTTGCCTCGATGGCTCATTTCCATGACAGACATTCCGCTTCCGCGCCAATCGAGCATTTCTTGTTGAGCTTGTTGTAAAACTGCTTCGGGTAAAGCCGACGGTCCTGCACTAAAATTATAAACGCGCGTCATAGTTAAATTTCTCCAGTAAAAATGAAGGTTAAAAAGCAGTAATTATAGCGGCTAAGAATAGAGGTAAAAATAATTCCCCGATTCAAGATAGCAAAATGCGATAATTTGGACACTATTTTTACATGACAATTCATAAAATGATCGACTACGAAAAGAACATTAAAATGCGCAGCAATGTCCGCATTGAAAATAAAAAACCAAAATCAGGTCATAAAAATAATCGTTGTGAGTCAAAATATCTTGCCTGCCCTGAATGTGATTTGTTACTGCAACAAATTCTTGCCGTTGCTGGTGACAAAGTACATTGCCCACGTTGCGATTATTTGTTGCATCGTCCGCGTGATCAAAGTATTTCTCGCACGTTTGCGTTATCACTGGCTGGTTTATTTTTATTATTCCCCGCTAATTTTTTGCCAATGATTGGTGTTAAAGCGTTAGGCAGCTATCATGATGGTACTTTATTAGACGGTGCTTTCACGCTATTTAGAGAAGGTATGTGGGGCGTGGCAATTTTGGTTTTTTTTTCCAGCATTTTTTTCCCCGTTTTGAGCATCGTATTGTCTTTATTGATTAGCGGGCATTTATATTTCAATCGACCTAATCGCCATTTAAGTTTTTGGTTACGCACGTTGCAACACATTGACGAATGGGCAATGCTTGAAGTTTATTTGATTGGAATTATTGTGGCGTGTGTGAAACTTGCATCGATGGCGGAATTAAAATTTGGGCTTGGTTTAACTGCATTTGTATTGCTTTTATTTGTGTCGTTGATGTTAGCTAATAATTTTGACCGTGCTTTATTTTGGCAACGTATTGAGCAATTGAAAATTCATGAAAAAAAATAATACTGCTTTAGAACAAGGTTTAATTAGTTGCCACGATTGTGGCAAGCTAGCACAAAAAACGATTGAATTAGCCGTTTGTTCACGTTGCGGTGGAACATTGCATTCACGATTACCCCACAGTTTTCAGCGTACTTTTGCGTTATTAGTCAGTGGTTTCGCCCTTTATATTCCTGCAAATTTATTTCCTATCATGACCGTAACAAAATTGGGTGTTGGCGAACCTCACACAATTTTAGGTGGCATTGTTGCGTTGATTTACGGGGATATGTTACCGATTGCAATGCTGGTTTTGGTGGCAAGTATTTTAGTGCCGTTATTGAAACTACTGGGGTTGAGTTTATTACTTTTGTGTGTGCATTATCGCTGGCAAGTCAACGCCAAAATTTGGACACGAATGTATCGAATTATTTCGTTTGTTGGACGTTGGTCAATGTTAGATATTTTTATGATTTCGATTTTAGTGTCATTAGTTCAGTTAGGTAGCGTAGCACAGGTTATTGCAGGTTCGGCAGCGGCAACATCCTTTGCGTCAGTTGTTATTTTAACGATGTTTGCAGCGAAAAGTTTCGATCCGCGTTTAATTTGGGATGTTCAAAATAACATCTAAGATTTCTCCCCTCTCCGTCACACTTACCACATAATCAGTCAAAAATCGACATGGTTTAAGGTTAATTTAATACACCCCCCTTTACAATCGCCACACCTTAACAACACAACAGACAGTTTTTTAAAGTTAGAAAACTTCTTACCTAGACTGAATAAAAGTAAGAAGCTGGCAAAGGACTTTGATTGGCTTAATTTAAGTTTTCAATGCCCTTTATTACGCACTGTTACCCAAAGTGACGTGCCTATTTAAAACCAACTATCGACCACTTTATGAAAAAATTGATTCCGATTTTATCGTTAACTGTTTTAAGCAGTTGTACGAATACAACACCTTTAAACGCGAGTTTAACACCACCTCAACAAGAGGTTTTGCCGCTACAAACAGAGATGCCACTCGCTGTCATTGCAAAGCCTAAAAACAGTATAAAAAATTCTACAAAAATCATGCCGTCACAATCTTCCGTACAAAAAATTTCGGGTAAATTAACACATGGAAAACATGGTGTAGCCTCATGGTATGGTGATTATTTTCACGGTAAAAAAACCGCGACAGGTGAGCTTTTTGATATGCACGCCATGACAGCGGCTCATAATAGCCTGCCGCTTGATTCTTACGCGCAAATTACTAACCTTGATAACAATCGCACAGTGATTGTACGCATCAATGATCGCGGTCCTTTTTATCATCATCGTGTTTTGGATTTGTCTTATTCTGCCGCAAGAAAATTGGGCATGGATGAAGCAGGAACAAGTAACGTTACAATTAAACCGATTGCTCCCGAACAGGCATTAGAACAATTACAGCAAAAAAAGCAGTCTGTTTATTTACAAGTAGGTAGTTTCTGTGACCAAAAATTAGCACAAAATCTGCGAAAAATTCTAGTAAAACAACATTTTCCTGAGCCTAAAGTTGCAGCGTCCAGTGGCAAAAATTCGACACTCTACAAAGTTCAATTACCGATTAAATCGTCTAGCAACGTAAGTGAACTCAATGATAAATTGGCTAAATTAGGCATTACGGATACGCAATTTGTCGCAGAAACCAATTAAATCAAATGATTGTCATGATACAATCGCGCTCAGTTTTATTCTGTTTTATTCTGACCAAAGCCCATGACAATCAAATCTTTCTTTCGTTTTATCTTCGTTTTTATCTTGATTTTTACCGCGTTGCTTGCTCGCGCCGAAGAATCTGAAATTCTCACACCTGCCGCACCAAAAATTGCCGCAAGTAGCTTCATTTTAATGGACTATTTTACGGGAAAAATTTTGGCTGAAAATAACGCCGATATTAAACTTGCCCCCGCGAGTTTGACTAAAATCATGAGCGTTTATGTTGTGTTTCGTGAAATAAGTGGCGGACATTTAAAACTCAACGACTTAGTCACTGTGAGTCAAAATGCGTGGCAAACGTCTGGTTCACGAATGTTTTTAGAAGTCGGTGACAAAGTTAGTATTGAAGATTTGCTCAAAGGCGTAATCATTCAATCTGGTAACGATGCTGCCGTTGCGTTAGCCGAACACGTTGCGGGTAGTGAATCAACATTTGCCGAAATGATGAATCAACACTCCGCTCGCTTGGGAATGTTAAATAGTCATTTTGAAGACAGCAATGGTTTACCCATCGACAATCACTACACCAGTGCACGCGATTTAGCGATTGTAACGAAAGCCATCATTGACGAATTTCCTGATTATTACCGCTGGTTTTCTCAAAAAGAATTTACTTACAACAAAATTACGCAACACAATCGCAATCAACTTTTATCGCGTGATGAAACCGTTGACGGTGTAAAAACAGGCTTTACCGATGACGCTGGTTATTGTTTAGTGGCTTCAGCGGTGCGTGAAAATATGCGTTTAATTTCAGTTGTAATGGGTACAAGCAGTGCAAATGCACGCGCTAATGAAAATCAAAATTTGCTCAATTACGGTTTCCGATTCTTTGAAGGTCACAAACTTTATGACGCGAAAAAACCATTGGCTGAAGCGCGAGTTTGGAAAGGCGCAATTCAAAACGTTCCGCTGGGTTTGGCGCGTGATTTAAATGTCACAATTCCTCGTCGTCATTACAACGATTTGAAAGCCGAATTGACCGTTGATAAAAAAGTATCAGCGCCAATCGCTGAAGGTACAAAACTCGGTACAGTTAAAGTGACGCTGAAAAATGACGTGGTAGCAACAGCGGATTTAGTGGCTTTAAAACCTGTTGAACAAGGCAATATATTCCAACGACTTTACGATAGCATCTTGATGATGCGGGAAAAATCCAATGACAAAAAATAAAAAAGTATTTTTGAATGGCGAGTATTTACCCATCGAAAAAGCCAATGTTTCAGTAATGGACAGAGGTTTTTTGTTTGGTGACGGTATTTATGAAGTGATTCCTGTTTATAACGGCTATTTGTTTCGATTCGACGCGCATTTGGAACGCTTAGAAAACAGTTTGAAATTAACACACATTGAAAATCCTTACTCTCGCGACGAATGGCGCGAAATCATGTTGCCTTTAATCGATGCGAAAAAAGATCAATATATTTATTTTCAAGTAACACGCGGCGTGGCTGAAAAACGTGATCATGCCTTCCCTACTGGCGTAAAACCGACTGTTTTCATGATGTGCAACGATATTACACCTTTTGACGGCAAAGAAGCTGGCGTAAAAGCAATTAGTTTGGAAGATACCCGTTGGAGTATGTGTAATATCAAAGCGATTACGTTATTGGGCAATATTTTATTGCGTCAACAAGCTGTCGAAAATGATTGCGCGGAAGCCATTTTAGTGCGTGAAGGTTACGTTACTGAAGGTGCGGCAAGTAACGTTTTCGCGGTGATTGATGGCATTTTAATCACGCCACCGAAAAGTAATTTTATTCTTCCTGGAATAACCCGTGACGTAATTTTAGAACTCGCTGACGCAAATCAAGTCCCTTACGCTGAAGATATTATTTCACTCGACGCACTAAAAACAGCGAGTGAAATTTGGTTTGCCAGTTCAACCCGTGAAATTTTGCCTGTTGTTGAATTGGACGGACAGCTTATTTCAGGGGGAAAAGTCGGACGGCTTTGGCATACGATGAATGATTTATTGCAAACTTATAAAACCACTTACGCAAATAGTTCTGCACAATGAGCGACAAAACATTATTTGAATTTCCCTGCCAATTTCCCATAAAAGCAATGGGCAAAAATGACAGCGAATTAGAAGTTGTGGTGATTGAAATTGTCAGTCGCCACGCACCAGAAACACATAATCACACGGTTAAATCTAAATCCAGCAAAGACGGAACTTATTTGTCGATTACCGTCACAATTGAAGCGTCCAGCAAACAACAATTGGACGCAATCTATCAGGATTTAACCGACCATCCGCAGGTTTTGTATGCACTCTAAACTATCTTCTCGTTTGTTGCTTTTACTCGCGTTACTTCCCGCTGCAAGTCACGCTGCATCGAACGACTTAAATCAAATTGAACACATTGTTGTGATTTATCTTGAAAATCGCAGTTTTGATAATTTATTTGGTTTATTTCCAGGCGCAAACGGTTTGAATCAAGCCAAAAATGCGTTGCCGCAAATAGATGAATTTGGACGAAAATACAACACATTGCCTACAATTTCGGATAAGCGTTTTCCAGAAAATTTGGCTAACGAGCCGTTCAATATCGAAAATTACGTCAAACTCAACGAAAAACATCCTGATTTGACACACCGTTTTTTCGTTCATCAAATGCAAATTGATAACGGAAAAAATGACCGTTTCGCCCAATTGTCTTCGGCGGGCGGTTTAACGATGGGCTATTACGATTTATCGAAAACGGCTTTGTGGCAATATGCCAAAGAATTCACGCTTGCAGACAATTTTTTTCAAGCCGCGTATGGTGGTTCTTTTTTAAATCATCAATGGCTGATCTGTGCTTGCACGCCCGAATTTAAAGACGCGCCAGACGAACTTAAACAATGGAAAATTGATTCGACAACAGGGCGATTAACGAAAGATCCAAGCGTTACAGCGGAAGGTTTTGCAGTCGGCACCATTCAACCGCATTTTTCACCTTTTGATTCCAAGCATACAGAAAATCGTTTGCCGCCACAATTTCAGCCAACAATTGGCGACCGCCTTTCTGAAAAAGGGATTTCTTGGGCTTGGTATGCTGGTGGTTGGGACAATGCCGTTGCTGAAAAAGAAACCGACGACAATTTTCAATATCATCACCAACCTTTTGTTTATTACTCAAATTTTGCACCCGATACGCCCGCACGCCTTGAACATTTGAAAGATAAAAATCAGTTATTTGTCGATTTGAAAGCGAACTTTCCAAAAGTTGCATTTTTCAAACCAGCAGGGAATAAAAATCAGCATCCAGGTTACGCGACAATTCTTGATGCTGATGCGGAAGTAAAAGAAATTGTTGATGCCATTCGTCAAAGTCCGATTTGGTCTAACACAGCAATTATTGTGACTTACGATGAATACGGCGGTTTTTGGGATCATGTTGCGCCACCACAAATTGATCGTTGGGGCGCGGGAACACGCATTCCAGCGATTATCATTTCGCCGTTTGCAAAGAAAAATTACGTTGATCACACGCTTTACGACACCACTTCGATTTTGAAATTGATCGAAAATCGTTTTGACTTAAAACCGCTTTCTGGTCGTGATGCCAACGCGAATGGCTTGCAAGGCGCGTTTGAATTGAAATAATGATAATTCGTCAATTAGGCATTCAGGCTTACGAAAACGTGTGGCGTGAAATGCAGCATTTCACCGAAATACGAACATCTGAAACGCTTGATGAAATTTGGCTTGTTGAGCATTTTTCGGTTTATACGTTGGGGCTAAATGGCAAACATGAACATCTTTTAAACGTCGGCGATATTCCCGTTATTCAAACCGACCGTGGTGGACAAGTAACTTATCATGGTGAAGGACAGGCTGTTGTGTATGTTTTGTTTGATTTGAAACGAATGAATTTAAATAGCCAACAGATTGTTACCTTGCTCGAAAATGCCACGATTCAAACGCTTGCCAATTATGAAATTCATGCCGATTCGCGTGCCGATGCGCGGGGCGTTTATGTCCAAAATAAAAAAATTGGTTCCATCGGTTTGCGAATTAAAAAAAAGGGTTGTTATCATGGTTTGAGTTTAAATAACAACATGGATTTAAAACCTTTTAACTTTATCAATCCGTGCGGTTATTCTGATTTGAAAATGACGCAACTTGCCGATTTTGGTGTTAACGTCGAAACGTCTGAACTCGCCCGACAAATTACTTCCAACATTACAAAAAATTTGAATGACTGATTATCAAGCATTATCTCGCACAACACCTGACACACATCAACGCAACAGTGCAAAATTGGCGCGGATTCCAATTAAAGTTGAAATCACACAAACACCGTTACGCAAACCTGATTGGATACGAATTAAATTGCCATCGGGTCAAGAAACTAGCCGAATTAAACAAATTTTACGAGAAAGTAAATTGCACACGGTTTGCGAAGAAGCGGCTTGTCCGAATCTTGCCGAATGTTTCAAACATGGCACAGCAACGTTCATGATTATGGGGGATTTGTGTACACGTCGCTGTCCATTTTGTGATGTCGCGCATGGTAAGCCGTTGCCGCTCGATGTGAATGAACCGCTTCAACTTTCGGAAGCTGTGCAAAAAATGGCGTTGAAATATGTGGTGATTACGTCGGTCAATCGTGACGATTTGCGTGACGGTGGCGCGGGGCATTTTGCTGAATGTATTCAACAAATTCGTCAACAAACACCACAAACAAAAATTGAAATTCTCGTGCCTGATTTTCGTGGGCGGATTGAAAAAGCGGTTGAAATTTTAGTCGCGCAACCGTGTGATGTGTTTAATCACAATATGGAAACGGTGCCGCGTTTGTACACGAAAGCCAGACCTGGGGCAGATTACGAAGGTTCTTTGGAATTGTTTCGTCAATTTAACGCCGCACAGCCAAAGATTCCAACTAAATCGGGTTTAATGCTTGGAATTGGTGAAACGATTGAAGAGGTTGAAGTGGTAATGCGTGATTTATTAGCGGTAGGTTGCTCGATGTTGACGTTGGGCCAGTATTTACAGCCCAGCAAATCACATTTAGCTGTGGAAGAATATGTAACACCAGAACAATTTGAACGTTATGCCGAAACGGCAAAAGCATTAGGTTTTAAACAAATTGCCAGTGCGCCGTTAGTTCGCTCATCTTATCACGCGGATTTGCAAGCAAATGCGGTAGTCTAAAAATAATTGGGATAATTTAAAAATTACGCTGTTTATCATTTAAATCAATAGGATAAATTTATGAAACATTTACATTTGTTGTTTGTCGCGCTGTCATTGGGAAGTTTTTTGGGACGTGTTGCGTTAATGAAGTTTCGTCCTGAAATGATGCAATTGAAATGGATAAATCTTTCTCCGCATATTATTAACGGCTTACTATTATTAACGGGATTTAGTTTAGCGTTTCAATATGTCGGAGATCATGGTTGGATTGCGGTGAAATTAGTGGCTTTACTTGGGTATGTTGGCTTGGGAGTTATGACATTGAAACGTACTGATGTGACACGCTGGTATGCGTTTGGTGGGGCGTTATTGCTGTTTATGTATATCCTAAAAGTGGCTCTAACGAAAAGCGCGGCACCTTTTTAATTCATTTTAGCGGGGGAATTCAAACTCCCCCACATTTGCTCACAACGCAAATTATGTGTTCATTATGCCACTTTGGCGTTCAATGTCTTGAACATGGCGCATGACAGCACTTTCGGCTGAATGTCTTAAATTCGCAAATTTAACGCCAACTAATTCAGCAAATTCACCAGCTTTGTGCATACTATCCGTGCGTTTCATCATAACTTCAAATTCGATAGGTATTTCGGCTTCATTAGGTGTGACAAGTGTGACACTTTCGCAAATAGTTCCAAGAGTTAAAAAATAGGAAAATTCCTGGTTATAGTTAGTCATTGAACAGCCCGATAAACTAATATCATGCAGAGGTAATCGAATGATATTGATTAAATCTTCGTCAGGAACGATAGGATTAGCTTCACGCTCCGCCTCTAGTTTTTGCCGTTCCAATTTAGCTTTAATTTTGCTTTCTACCGACATTTTTGCATAAGCCTTAATAAAAGCCTGTTGTTCTGCTAGTAATTCTGCTTGAATTTTGGCTTCTAACTGACTTTTTATAACTGCAGTTGCGGCGTCGTAGGCACGTTTATATTCTACGGGTGTATGATCCGAAGGAACGGTTAAAGTAATATCACAAAACGTAGGGTTCATAATCGGTGTATTCACACGATAATACTCGCGCCGATTGTACCAGTAGAGCGAATTTGGAATAGGCGTTACAAACGCATCTTCACCTTTATATCGAACCTTTGTAATTTTACCCGCCGTAAACGCAACTTGAATTCCATTAAATGTTGTTGTAAATCTAACATTTGGTGTAGAAACCATTTTTTTATTCAGAAAATCAGATGCGCCATAATCTAGCGTAAGGGTGCCATCTTTGTGATCTATTGCGATAATGGCTGTCAGTAAACTGTCCTTTCCACCTAAATTGGCACTCACCATACATTTGTTTTTAACAAGCATGGATAAATTGTTAGTTATCATTGCTTTGCCATGAAGCATTGCGGAATCGTCGTTGTCCATCGTATTACCAAAAGTTAAAAAAATTTTAATGCTGTCTATTGTAAGATATTTAATCTTTATTACAAAAGGGGATTTATGAGTTGGTTACTGTTAATAACCGCTGGGGGCGTAGAAGTCATTTTCGCCTTAAGTTTAAAATATAATCAAGGCTTTACTCAGCTTCTACCAAGCATCGTAACAATGTTATCGGGCGGATTGAGTTTTTATTTACTCACATTAGCATTAAAAACGTTGCCACTGGGTACAGCTTACGCTGTTTGGACAGGTATAGGTTCTGTCGGTGTAGCCATTTTAGGCATTTTTTTATTCAAAGAATCTGTTGATAGTTATCGTTTATTTTCAATTTTTTTAGTAATTCTTGGGATTGTAGGTTTGAAATTAACGGACGTTTCTTGATATGTTGCATTTAGTATTTGAATTATCACCAGCCACTTTAAATCGTTTAAAAAATCAATCTGGTGTTATTTTTTTAAACAATGCCGTGTTGCGCTTGCTAAAAAATTCTGAATTTCAAACCGATTTAACTGAATTATTCGCAACAACACACTGTTATGTTTTACTTGATGATTTAGCACTGCGTGGCATTGAACTCGATTTACTACTCGATTCAGTTACACCTATTGATTACACACAATTTGTTCAACTCACTGTAAAACACACACCGATTCAAACATGGACTTAACACTAACAGAACACGGATTTTTAGTTAATTCTGCCGATTGGAATGAAGAAGTTGCAACAGAGTTAGCGAGATTGAACGCCATTGTATTAACGCCTGAACACTGGGAAATTATGTGTTTTATGCGTGATTATTACGCACAATTCAATTATTTACCCAACACTCGCATTTTCGTCAAAGCTGTTGCAAACAAATTCGGAACACAAAAGGGCAACAGCCCTTATTTACAACGTTTATTTCCTGAATCACCACTAAAAATTACCTGTTTATTAGCGGGTTTACCCAAGCCGCCGACGTGTTTATAACTCGTCTGCGCGTTTGAATTGATGAATTAACTGCCTATTTTTTTTATTCGGTTTATGTTCAGGCTTCTGAAAACCTAAAAACTGCCGTTCTTCTCGCCGAATTTCAATTTGTTTTTTACGAATTTCAAGACTTTCAATGCTTTCTTCGTAAAGTAAAGCCGCTTCTTTTGCCGAAACGCGCTGTTTTGGAATTCCTGCAACCGTCACAATCCACTCGAAACCCTCCTTGTGAATTTCCAAAACTGTGCCGATTTTAACGTCTTTACTCGGTTTGACACGCTGTTTATTAACATGAACTTTTCCACCAGATACGGCTTCTGTTGCTAATGAGCGTGTTTTAAAAAAACGCGCCATCCAAAGCCATTTATCCAGACGACAAACATCTAATGATTCGCGCACGATTTATTTTTCAATTCGCGTGGCAAAGAAAAAACCACTTTTTCCTCGATGCCTTTAATTTCTGTTGTGATATTACCGCCCCAACTTTTGAGTTGTTCAATGACTTCTTGCACCAAAATTTCTGGAGCAGACGCACCAGCCGTGACACCCACCGTCGATGTCGTTGAAAACCATTCTTGCTGCATATCTTTGGCGGTATCGATTAAATATGCAGTTTTACCTAATTGTTCAGCAATTTCGCGCAAACGATTCGAGTTTGAACTGTTTGGCGATCCAACAACCAAAATAATATCAGCAATTTTAGTCAGTTCATTCACCGCATCTTGACGATTTTGTGTCGCGTAACAAATATCATCTTTTTTCTGTTCTTGAATCGAAGAGAAACGTTTATGAAGCGCGTCTACCATGATTTTAGTATCAGTCATCGATAATGTTGTTTGCGTGACATACGCCAAATCGTCAGGATGATTAACAACTAATTTTTCGACATCAGACGGTGTTTCGACTAAATAAATGCCGCCGCTTTCAGCTTGTTTTTCATATTGCCCCATTGTTCCTTCAACTTCAGGGTGACCCGCGTGACCGATTAAAATCACTTCACGATTTGCCTTTGCGTGTTTAGAAACTTGAATATGAACTTTTGTCACCAACGGACACGTTGCATCAAAAACGGTTAATTTACGTTCTTTGGCTTCTTTTTGAACTTGTTTAGACACGCCATGTGCGCTGAAGATGAGTGTTGAACCCATTGGTACATCAGTAAGTTCTTCAATAAAAATCGCGCCTTTTTCTTTGAGTGCATCAACAACTGTGCGATTGTGAACCACTTCATGACGGACATAAATCGGCGCACCAAAGGCTTCTAAAGCGCGTTCAACAATTTCAATGGCGCGATCAACACCAGCACAAAAACCGCGTGGATTAGCTAAGACTATTTGCATTTTTTTCTTGTTTTGACTAGATGAGAATTTGAACGTGCGATTTTGTTGGATTCAGTCACGTTCGTCAATCCTTGTTGACAGAGTGTTATTTTTTTCATCGTTGACAATGAACGTTATTTCGATCACTAAATACTAAAGCCAATGAATAGCGAGCCAAATAGTTTGTTGTGCGGCAGTTGTCCATGCCACGCGGTGCGGTGTATTTGCAGGAATGAACAAATAATCACCTGGTTTTAAAGTCAATTGCTCGGTATTTTCGTATTCAATCACCGCTTCACCTTGCAACAAAATCACCCATTCATTTTGCATTTGGTCATACCATTCACCCGCTGGGGTGCGTTGACCTTCAGAAACAATACGCTCAATTCGCAACTTTTTATTTTCTAACAATAGCGTGAACAATTCTTCTGGTAACTGTTTTGGAATGTCATTAAAAATATTGGTAATCATGAGTTTTTCTCTGTTAAACGTATTTGCCATTTTTGGACAATGTTTTTTAGTTCGGTTATATCGAATGCCGTTAATTCGCGTGATTTCAATAACTGTTTACCCGCAACCCAAACGTCTGTCACTTGATTGCGGCTTGCAGCATAAACGATTTGTGAAATGGGACAATATAACGGCTGTGTTTCCCATTCACTCAAATCAATTGCGATGATGTCAGCGGCTTTGCCAATTTCTAATGAACCGATAACGTTTTCTAAACCCAAGGCTTTCGCGCCGTTAATGGTTGCCATGCGTAACGCCGTCATTGCTGGAATTGCGCTGGCATCTTTTGCAACTGCTTTGCCAAGTAATGCTGCAGTTTGCATTTCGCTAAGCATATCTAAATCGTTGTTACTTGCCGCACCATCTGTGCCAAGTGCAACATTGACACCTGCCGCCAAACATTGCGCGACGGGACAAAATCCGCTCGCCAATTTCAAATTCGATTCAGGGCAATGCACGATGCTTGCGCCAACTTGTGCGAGCAATTCAATTTCGTCATCGTTTAATTGCGTCGCGTGAACGGCAATTAGCGAATCATTCACCAAACCTAAATTGTGGAGACGTTGCAATGGACGATTTCCGTGTTGTTCTAAAGCAGATTCAATTTCGTGTGCAGTTTCGTGCAAATGAATATGAACGGGTAAATTGAAACCTTGTGCCAACTCGTTAATACGTTGTAAAGGTTCATCTGAAACGGTGTAAGGCGCGTGGGGCGCAAAAGACGTTGTAATCAATTCTGCGGCAAACAATTCGTGATGTAATGCGACTCCTTTTTCAATATATTCGTCACTGTTTTGCGCCCACACGCTTGGAAAATCAATCACAATTAACCCCAAACTGGCGCGAATCCCTTGTTTAATAGCTTGTTTTGCGGTGACTTCTGGGAAAAAATACATATCGTTAAAACACGTTGTGCCGCCGCGCAACATTTCAGCAATTGCCAATTGTGTACCATCGCTCACAAATTCTTCGTCCATCCATTTTTGTTCGAGTGGCCAAATGTGATTTTGTAACCAATCCATCAACGGCAAATCGTCGGCAATTCCACGCATTAAAGTCATTGCAGCGTGTGTGTGTGCATTTACAAAACCAGCAAGTAGCGCGTGTGTTTTTAACTCGACAATGTTTTCGCTGTGATAATTTTGTTTTGCCTTCTCGGTTGGCAACAAATCCAAAATTTTACCGTCGCAAATCGCTAAACTGTGGTGTTCATAAACTGTGTTTGTGGGTTCAATTGGAATAATCCAACGCGCATGAATTAAAGTGTCGATAGTTTGCATATAGATTCTAAGTGTCCAGTTTCGGGTGATTATTTATGGATTCGGTGTTTGGTGACGGTTATTAAGATGATTACATAAATGATGCTTTATTTTGCATTTTGAATCAACGCAAACAAAAAAGCTGGTTTTTGCCAGCTTTTTTGTAAATGATCGGAGGTTTAGCTTTTGGCAAATTCTGCTAGTTCGTTAAGCAACGGATTTAACGCTTCAATGTCATTGCGGTAAGCGTTGCAATCAATCAAAAAATTATAGCGATATGCTTCAGCGCAAACGGTAATTGAAACTAAATGTGGCTCGTAGCTTTTCAAATCTGTTTTAAATTCCGTGTCATCCATCAATTGTGAAAGCAAACGCCCTAACTTATGCGAATGCGGATAAGCTCCATATTTTGTGCGTGTTTCAAGCAAATGCTTTAACAATAATTCAAACAATTGTTGAAAGTGAAAACAGTGCATTGAACAATCTTTGAATTTTGCTTGTTCTAATAAATCACAGTTAACGGCGTGTTGCCACGCTTTACCACCTAAATTTTCGACGTTTTCAAATTGTTTTAGTTTTTCTGCGTACATGATTAACTCCATTGCAAAATTCAAAAGCAAATTCTAGCACAAACAAAAAAATCTGGTTTTCGCCAGGCTTTTCCCTCAAAACTTAAACACCCTTTGTGAAAAATTCTATTAACTCATTAAGCAAAATGTTGAGTATCTCGACGCTATGCCAATAAGTTTTACAATTCAGCAAAAAATTATAACGATAGGCTTCAGCGCAAACCGTCACTGTAACGAGTGGTGGTGAAAATCGCTCTAAATCAGTTTTAAAATTCGTATCCTTAATAATCAGCTCTAATAAGCTGTCTAATTTATGCGTGCGTGGAAACGCGCCATATTCACTGTGCGTTTCAAGAAAATGCTTAAACAATAATTCAAACATTTGTTGAAAATGAAAGCAGTGCATTGAACAATCTTTAATGCTGGTTTTTTCTGCACAATCAATCATCACTGCGTGTTCCCATGCCTTGCCACCTAAGTTTTCGACGTTTTCAAATTGTTTTAGTTTTTCTGCGTACATAATTTAGCCCTCTTCAAAATTCAAAACCAAAGTCTAACACAAACAAAAAAGGCTGGTTTTTCCCAGCCTTTTTTAAAACATCTGTGCAATAATCACGCTTTAAAATTATTTCGTGCAACTTATGGAATTTACTCAATACTTTCAAACAACTCGCTTAAGGTCAGATAGGGCTGCAATTAAAATCGAGTGGATTGAACTTGTCATCAATCATCCAATTAGGGAACTGATTCAAGAAGATGGGCGAATTCGCCGTTGGGCTTCAATTCCAGAAGCAGATGGACGTTTTTTGCGGGTCGTATTGCTCGAAGATGGTAAAACTGTTCACAACGCATTTTTTGACAGGTCATTTAAATTATGAAAATCAAATACTTTCAAGATACAGACACTCTTTATATTGAATTTCGACAAGCTGAAATTGTTGAAACCAAAGATTTTGACGAAAACACGTTGTTTGATGTTGATGTTCACGGAAATGTTTGTAGTATCACCGTTGAACACGCCAAAGAAAATGCACAAATGCCGTCTTTT
>CAIRCR010000026.1 GCA_903877065.1 uncultured Pseudomonadota bacterium | reverse complement strand
TCGATATGTTATTAAAAAAAGGAAATAGCGATATTAACAAATATTAGAAAGCAATAAAATTCAGTAGTTTGTTTCATTTTTAGCCAATTTTATTATGAGTGAGTTTAAGGAGCTAAAAGGGTGAAGGCTTTATTTCACCGTTTATTGACGCTTCGATGGTAATTTTTATCAATACGTTATTTAAATTCGCTAACGGGGAAACTTCAAATGAAAGCATTATTTCAAAATAGCACTAATCCAAATTCACCACAATTAGCTAGTGTTACACTTTCAAATTTGATTGCATCTGATTTGAATCTCATATTTAACACTCCAATTCAAGCCATTAGTGGCGATATTATCATCAGTAATGGCGCAGATATCAGCACCATTTCAATTACGGACCCTTCACAAATTACAATCAGTGATAACGTCATCACGATTAATCCAAAAGTGAATTTACATCCAAACAGCGATTACACACTGCAAATGCAAGCTGGCGTGGTCGCCGACAAAATGGGAAACGCATTCACAGGAATTAACTATACAAACACCATCACATTCACCACGCAAGATTTGTTGCCACCAAAATTAGTTAGTGCAATTTCAACAAGTCATATCATTAAAAATGGTTCGCTTATTTTGTTATTTGATGAAGCTGTGCGAGCGGGGCATGGCAGTATCATTTTGAGTAACGACACAGATATTCGCACGATTTCCATTACAGATTCGCAAGTTGCTATTCTTGGTAACAAAATTACGGTTAATCCAATTGCCGCGTTGAACGTAGGTAATTACAGTGTGAAATTAGATGCTGGAACGATTCAAGATCTTGCGGGCAATTCATTGTTAGGTAGCGCGAAAAATGTGTCGTTTGCTTTTGAAACCGACGCATCTTCTTTGCTTAATACGCAAGCCCCAAAATTGACCAATATGTTGTCGTCGCTTTCAAATTTAAAATTGATTTTTAATACGCCAATTCAAGCGATTGAGGGCGATATTGTTATTAGTCATGGCAGCGATATTCGCACCATTTCAATTGCTGATAAATCACAAATTAGCATTCTTAGCAACGTCATAACTGTGAACCTCAAAGACGCTTTAAACACGAATAAAAATTACACCGTTCAAGTTGTAGCAGGTGTTATTGCTGATAAAGTTGGCAATGCGTTTATCGGTTCAACAGCTACAACACCGCTTTCATTCAAAATTATTTCTGATATTCCTGTCGTTTTAGCAGGTAAAGCCATTCACGGGTATTTGAAAAATGCTGATGTATTTGCTGATGAAAATGGCAATGGCATTTGGAATACAGACGAAGCAAAAGCAACCACGAATGCAACAGGGAACTTTTTTTTAATCAACGGTTCTGGTGCAATTATAGTTTCTGGTGGGGTTGATTTGACGACGGGGTATGCCTTCAAAGGTACGTTAACCGCGCCAGAAGGTTCAGCAGTTGTTACTCCATTGACAACTTTGCAACAAGGTTTTATTTCGACAGGATTAACACCAATTCAAGCACAACAAGTCGTTGCGACAGCGTTTGGGTTTGATAGTTCAAAAATGAATTTACAAACCTATGATCCATTTACTGAATTATTAAATACGACAATTGCGAATCAAACCTTTGCTACACAAATGATGGCAAACGCCGCGCAAATTGAGAACTTTTTAGTAACAGCGGCGCAAGTGCTACAAGGTGCGGCTGGGCATACGCTAACGATGCAATTTGCAAGTCAAGCATTAGTAAATGCACTCGTTAGCACGATTAAAAACGATGCAAAAACAGGTGATGGCAAAATTGATTTAGCCAATACAACCTTGTTAAAAACTGTGCTAATTGAAAGTGCAAAAGATGTAGCTAAAAATTCAATTGGTGAATCGGTCAGTTTTGAAGCGAAAATCAACAAAATGGCAGATTCGGTTGCCGCTATTATGAAAGATGCAGCCGACAATATTACTGCTGCGGTAAATACTGGCGAAAATCCAGCCGTATTGTTAAGTAATATGGGCAAAGTAACCGCGTTTACTCAAGGCAATGTGGGCGATAGTTTAAAAATCATTGCTACTAATTGGGATGTGGCAACAGTTTCTGCAAAATTACTCGATGATGCCGTGAAGAATTTTACGGGCGTTACCGCTGATAACACTTTGAAAACAATTCAAGTGGTCGATTTAACTGTAGTTGCTACTCAAGCCGCTGCGAATGCCTCAGCTCAAGCCGCTGCGAATGCCGCAGCTCAAGCCGCTGCGAATGCAGCAGCTCAAGCCGCTGCGAATGCAGAAGCTCAAGCCGCTGCGAATGCTGCAACACAAGCCGCTG
>CAIRCR010000025.1 GCA_903877065.1 uncultured Pseudomonadota bacterium | reverse complement strand
TGCCACTGATTACAGTTTGCGTAACCCGTTACTAATGTGCCTAATGTTTCGAGTTTTAATTGTTTTATAAGCGGTGTGGAACTTTCCAACCATTGCATTGAAACAGAGGCGTTGCCAATTTCTTGATACGCTTTTGCTACCGCTGTTCGAAATTGAACTTGTGCGTCTGGATCTGTAATCGGGGCGAGCAATGTGTTTATTTGACTAAAATAATCATTTGCTTTGGCAATGTTGCCCATTTTTGAATAGACAACGGCAAGTTTTAAAACAGCATTTAATTGAATTTCAGATTTCAGATTTTTTAGTAAATTTTCAGCTCGAACAAGTAAACGATTACTGCCATTTTCTAACGGTAAATAACCACCCGCTTGAGCAAAATAAACCGCTTGTTGTTCGGCAGGAAGTTGTGCTAATCGTGTTTCTAATGCCGCTAAATACTCGTCAACTAATTTAGTTTTCTCACCTTGTCGAGCTGCATTTAACAAAACACCCAGTGCATCAACGTAAACATCATTCGCGACGATATACTTAATCAATTTAACGGCTTTTTCAGGTAATTGACGTTCTAAAAGTGTTTTGCTGTTTTGTGCTAAAAAATAATCCCACGTTATGTCGTTACTCAATGCAGAAAAAAGCTCTTGTGAATTCATTGATTTTTGTGCGCCAGTTCGTGACACAGACGTTGGAATTTGCCCTTGTTGTGCGGCAGTATTGCTATTTGTGACCGCTGTCGCATTTGAATTTATTGTCATTGTCGCATTCACAGGCGTGGAATTAGATGCTGTCGCCGTAGCAGTAGAATTACCTCCCGTCAACATTGAATCATCGTTTGACGCTTGCAATAAATCTTCGGTTGATAATGGCATTGCTTGACCACCACCCGAGCTTCCACCATTTGCAAACGCATCAGCATTTAAACCAAAACCGTTTAAAACTTTCGCGGCTTGATCGTGTGTTTTTTGCATGGCTTGTTGAGCTGTCATGGGTGCGCCTTGTTGCGAGACTCCTTTTGCGGCAGCCATTTTTGCGTCAGGTGTTGCCAATTGAATGTTTGAATTTGTTGTGGATTGTTCTTGAGAATTTGTTGTTAACGCTGGTGTTGAGGTTGCTATTTTTACGGGTGGTTTAGGCGATTGTGATAACAAATAACTCACACCTGCTGTGAGTAAAATCAATCCGCCACTAATTACTAATAATTTAACGTTTACGGTTTTTTCAACTTCACCACTGCCGTGTAATTCTTGTAAAACCTGTTTTTCTAAATCTAATTTACGTTGCTTTTCGGCTTCTTCTTGCTGTTTTTTTGTTGTCTGATTTTTAATGATAGTTTGTGAGGCAAGTAGTTTTGCCTTAATAGCTTCACGCTCTTTTTCTTGCTGTTGTTGTTCCAAAAATTTGGCAATCGAAATTCCGCATTTTTCGCATTTTTCGGGTTCAGGTTCATCTTCTTCAATGGGCATTTCGTGTTCGCAACTTGGGCAAATCAAAGACGTTGCAAGAATTTCTTCTTCAAGCGGAATGAGTTCTAAATTCGTCAACCGTTTGGCATGAGCATAAATACACACTAATCCTAATTTGCTTAACGTGCGTTGATATTGCTTTGCTTCATCTTCAGGCGAGCCACGTCGAATACACGCGCCATTGGGTTGAGCTAATAATTCATCTAACTCGGACAAACTAATTTGCAACACTTTTGCGGCTTGAATTTTAATTTCTTTTTCTTCTGAAATACGTTCAGGATCAATGCCTTTTATAAATATATCAAATAATTCTGACATACGTTCTCCGTTTTAATCATCAAGTTTAATGTCTAATAATCTGATGTTTAATTCAGATAATTTAGGGTTTATTTCTTCGGAATTGTTTTCAACTGGCTCCAAACCAACTGCGTGACCGCTTAAACTGATTTTTAAGCGTAAATTATTGGGTGAATCTGAATTTGCGATTGCGTCTTCGAGCGTAATTTTGCCTTGTTCATAAAGACGTTGTAAATGCGCGTCAAAGGTTTGCATTCCGATGTTTTCAGATTTTTCCATCGCTTCTTTGATGCCGTGAACTTCACCTTTTAAAATCAAATCACTGACGTATTGCGTGTTGAGCAAAATTTCCACAGCCGCAATGCGTTTGCCATCAACTGTTGGCACTAATCGTTGTGACACAAAGGCTTTTAAATTGAGCGACAAATCCATTAACAATTGAGAACGACGTTCTTCTGGAAAAAAGTTAATAATTCGATCAAGTGCCTGATTTGAATTGTTGGCGTGCAGCGTTGATAAACACAAATGCCCCGTTTCAGCAAACGCCAGTGCGTGTTCCATCGTTTCGCGCGAACGAATTTCACCAATTAAAATTACGTCAGGAGCTTGCCGCAACGTATTTTTTAACGCGTCTTCATAACTTAGCGTATCAACACCCACTTCGCGCTGATTCACAAGTGATTTTTTGTGCGAATGAATAAATTCAATCGGATCTTCGATGGTAATAATATGACCCGACGCATTGCTGTTGCGGTAATCAATCAAAGCCGCAAGCGATGTTGATTTACCCGAACCCGTTCCACCGATAAACAAAATCAAGCCGCGTTTTTCCATGATGGTTTTTTTTAAAACGGGCGGCATTCCTAACGCGTCGATATTTGGAATTTCGGTTTTGATGTTACGAATTACGAGTGAATAGCTGTTTCGTTGACGAAAAATATTGACACGAAAACGCCCGATGCCACGCTCTGAAATCGCTAAATTTAATTCAGGTAGTGATTCAAACGCTTTTATCTGATCTTCAGTCATTAAACTGTGAGCAATTTCTTGTAAACGCGGGGGCATGAGTTTCACATTTTCGAGTGGTTTTAAAACACCTTGAAACTTTGCCGCAGGAGGTGCGCCAACAGTTAAATATAAATCTGAACCATCGTTTTGAGCCAAAAGGCGTAAATAATCTTTAAATTCCATGAGTATGTCTAAACAGGTAAATTGAATAATGATGTCACTGTGTTTTAATGTTTTCTCATCATTCTATATGTGACACGCAACTTAAACCAAACTAAAAGTGTGTCCACGCAAAACGGGATGCTAGCCTACGTTGATTTGTATATACTATGAAAACCGCGTGCTGTATGGATTTAGCGGTCTTTAATGCTTACCCCCCTCTTCATTTATCACTTTTAGGATTACTTTATGAATAACACTTTTTTTTCGGAAATCACCGGACAAAATGACGTTGATCCAGCAGAAACCAAAGAATGGATTGAAGCTCTTCAATCCGTTTTAGAAAGCGAAGGCAGTGAACGCGCCCACTTTTTGATTGAACAGCTAGTTTCTGTAACACGCCACGCAGGTTTTGATATTCCTTTTAGTGCAAATACGGTCTATTTGAATACCATTCCCGTCGCACAACAATCGCAATTTCCTGGTGATACAACAATCGAACATCGTATTCGTTCGTATGTGCGTTGGAATGCCATGATGATGGTTTTACGGGCAAATAAAGATACAAATGTTGGCGGTCACATTGCCAGTTTTGCATCAGCGGCAACGCTTTACGATGTCGGCTATAACCATTTTTGGCACGCACCTTCTGACAAACATGGCGGTGATTTAATTTATACGCAAGGGCATTCGTCGCCTGGCGAATACGCAAGAGCCTTTATGCTCGGACGTTTAACGCTCGAACAAATGGACAATTTTCGTCAAGAAGTTGGTGGCAATGGGTTGTCATCATATCCACATCCATGGTTAATGCCTGATTTTTGGCAATTCCCCACCGTTTCAATGGGCTTAGGTCCTATTTGTGCCATTTATCAAGCACGGTTTATGCGTTATTTGCGGGATCGTGGTTTGGCTGACACTGACGGGCGCAAAGTTTGGGCATTTTTGGGTGACGGTGAAACCGATGAACCCGAATCACTGGGCGCAATTGGTATGGCGGGACGCGAACATTTAGACAATTTGATTTTCGTGGTGAATTGCAATTTACAACGCCTTGATGGTCCTGTGCGTGGCAATGGAAAAATCATTCAAGAACTCGAAAGTGAATTTCGTGGCGCGGGTTGGAATGTCATTAAAATTATTTGGGGCAATCGTTGGGACAGCCTACTTTCGCGTGATAAAGACGGTTTGCTTGTCGCAAGAATGATGGCGTGTGTCGATGGTGATTTCCAAACCATGAAAGCAAAAGATGGCGCGTATGTGCGTGAGCATTTCTTTAATACTCCCGAACTTAAAGCAATGGTTGCGGATTGGTCTGACAAAGATATTTGGGCGTTAAATCGTGGTGGACACGACCCCTCGAAAATCTTCTCTGCTTTCCAAGCGGCTGTAAATCATAAAGATCAGCCAACCGTGATTTTAGCCAAAACCATTAAAGGCTACGGCATGGGTGATTCAGGGCAAGCGCAAAACACCACGCATCAACAGAAAAAAATGAGTGACAACTCGCTCACAACCTTCCGTGACGCTTACGAATTGCCTGTGACAGATGAAGAGTTACACAATTTGCCGTATATCACTTTCCCTGAAGGTTCAAAAGAATTTAATTATATGCATGAACGACGCGCCGCATTAGGGGGTTATTTGCCCGCACGTCGTCCTAAATCTCACACGCTTGATGTGCCAGTTCTTAGCGATTTTAAAGTCTTGCTTGAAGCCAATGACAAAGAAGCGTCAACCACAATGGCATTTGTGCGATTGCTCAATATTTTGGTGAAAGATAAAAATATCGGCAAACGCATTGTGCCAATTGTGCCTGATGAATCTCGCACTTTTGGTATGGAAGGTATGTTTAGACAACTTGGCATTTGGTCACAAGTTGGACAACTGTACACGCCACAAGATGCCGATCAATTGATGTTCTACAAAGAAGATAAACACGGTCAAGTTTTGCAAGAAGGCATTAACGAAGCGGGTGGTTTATGTGATTGGATTGCGGCGGGT
>CAIRCR010000024.1 GCA_903877065.1 uncultured Pseudomonadota bacterium | reverse complement strand
TTCCAGCTGGTCTAGTAAGACCAATCCATTTGTCATTACCAAATGTACTGTATACAAAAGCCTGTTCGGCGGCATCATTAACGGTAACTAAATTACCGCCTACACTTTCCGCTTCAGCTTGCGCCGCTGTCCATGTTGTTGCGGTTGTTGCGGTTGTTAAGCCATACCAATGTCCATTGTAAAATCCACTGGTGTAAAGAGCAGGAATAATAACATCAGCCGAACTACTCGAAACAGTCGTCCAATTATCAGCAACGGGAGTGGGTGGAACAGGATTGACATTGGGAGTGGAATTTAATTGCGTGCTAGCTGTAGCAGCGATGGTGGGAGTAACGTTAACTTCAGTTGTATTATTGGTTTTCATAAATCTCTCCAAATTCGGAATTATTTGATCAAAAAACATTAAACAAACTTTAGCGTAGTGCAACAAAACTCTCGAAGGGAACGGGTGAATCGTGGGGTTATAACGAACATAAAATTCGTGCGTCACGATCCAAACTCCGTAACTCATTGAGTTTTAATCATAAACGCTTAACCACGACCCGATACTAATTAAAAAAAATGCCACTGACAAGCAACTATTCTCATAATTTAGGAATTGCCCTTAATAATCTAAGGCTTATATGACTTGGTTGTTCTAAATTATTCCATTAAGCCTTTAAATAATTGAAAATAAATGGTTATTAAAAGAATGCCTTTGCTTCTTTGTTGTCGATTCTAGGCAGTAATTGATGTTAAAAACGACGATGATCGGCGTAAATGCTCAGTTTGTGTTGTGATTTGGAGGTAATTAGAAAATGATGGCAGTGATTGCCGTAAAAACGAAAAAACGGTGCAAATGTGATTGAGCAATAAAAAATGTGGGGAATTAGGCAAATGTAAAACTAATCATTGAATGTAAAAATGGCAACTTTCGTGACATCTAAATTAACAACACGTTGTTCGCCATTTTCTAATTCATTTACTGCAAAAATTGTTGAGCAATTCGACATTTAAGCCAATCCATAAGCGTGTTCATCAAAACCATAATCGCGTGCGTTAGACATTAAACTCGGCAAAGTATGCTTTGCTTGGCGACGTTGCGAATTAAGCAACGCGATAATTTCTGGACAAAAAGAGGGCGTTAAACTAGCGCAAATTTCTTCGTCAGTCGCAGAGTCAAAAGTATTTAACAATGTTTCAAAATTCATGATGGCAACTCCTAAAGTTAAAATAAAAGTAACGCTCTGTTTATCGGCAGTTCGCTACGAAAATAAATACTGAATGCAGTTTAAATCGCTTTGATGAAATCTTAATTACGCGAATTTTCGCCATAAAAAAAGAGAACATAAAAGCTCTCTTTCTTTTGTTTGAAATTTGTCTGTTACGACAACCTTAGAAACCTAAACCTAAATAACCACCAGCAGTTACGCCGTTAGTATTTACGCCGTCGATATTATCAAACGCTTGATGCCAACGAACATCAGCACCCGCATAAATATCTTTCCAAATTTTATAATCCGCACCAGCACCGAACATCATGCCTGGATTTAATACAGTAATCGCGTCAGATGGTGGGCTGATAACAGTAATTTCAAAACCAGCTGGAATCAACCAAGGACGGAAATTGCTGCCTTTGAAGAATTTAATTTTTGGTGACGCTGCCAATGATAACGAGTTTACAGTTGCTGTTTGATTATTAACACCTGGTAAACCTGTAGCGGCTCCGATCGCTGGTGTAATACCATTTGGCTTTTTTTCGCCCAATTGT
>CAIRCR010000023.1 GCA_903877065.1 uncultured Pseudomonadota bacterium | reverse complement strand
TCAATTTATGATTTTCTTCGAAGGGCGATTTCCTTCGATTTTTTGACGACGGTTTACACGAAAATTTTTACACCCTCTTAGAATTACTCATCACCGAAACCGAGATTATTTTGGTAAATGTCGGCGACCACAAAGACGTTTATTAAACAAACAGGAATTAAACATGACAACAATTACTTTCGACACTAATGCAAATGTAATCAAAGCGCAAGCCGTCTTAAATCGCATCGGTTTAAGTCCAGAACAAGCTGTTGCACTCTTTTTTGAGCAAATTGCTTTGCGTCAAGAATTACCTTTTTCTTACAACACGCCTAATCAAGAAACGTTGGAAGCATTCCATGATTCCGAAACAGGAAAAAATCTTGTTGAATGCACGAATGCAGACGATTTCTTTGCAAAATTGGGCATCTGAAACATTGAACCCGATTGGCTTTTGATTTACCGTTTTAATCATCCACAACTTATTTTTGAACGCACAGGCACGCATTCTGATTTGTTCAAATAACTAAATCATAAAACAGGAATCCAACATGACAACCCCGACACCTTTAAAACCCGCTACCATTTGAAGCCGTCACTGAATTATGAAATAACAACTAACTGACATAAATTAGGATTCACAATGTCAAAAACATACTTGTCACCGCACTGGGAAACATTCAAAAAAATACCGCACCAAACTCAAGGTGCTGTAGGAATTGCACCGTCAAAATGGGCGCAAAGTTTAAAAATAAGTGAAATACCGAATGTTGAAAAGCTATCAAGCGAAAAGCTAAATCGAGACGCAGTTAAGGTAATTTGCCAAGATAAAGATCAACACGTTTTATTTGGTTACGTTTGCGTGATGGCGTGGGGTGGACAGGGTTTAGGCGTAACAAAACGGCACGCCATAAATGCTTGGAATGAACGAGATAAAATTAACCCTTATTTATTGAAACTTCGTGACGGTGAATTATCCAGAAAAGAAGCGTTCAATGTTTTGAGACTGTAAAAATTTCCGTGTAAACTCCAAATTGGGAGTTTGATTTTAAAGAACTTTCCAAAATGGTTACACGAAACTAATTACAAGCTCTTTGTTGTAATGAAGGGAGCATTAACGGATTAGGTTCATCATTTTTTACAAAGCTACTTTATTTTTTTAGTCCCGAGCAAAATTTTTACATCATGGATCAGTGGACAGCTAAATCTGTGAATTTACTCACTGGCAATGGGATTGTGAGAATGGACGGTCATGCGCCGTCAAATCTAAACAGAGGCGGTAATTATCAAGCATTTTGTGAAGAAATAGATTTCATGGCGAGAGAATTAGGTTGTTCTGGTGAAAATCTTGAGGAACGTTTATTTTCTTTAGGTGGTCGTAAGCCTTTAGCATGGCGATTTCATGTAAAAGAAAATTGGTCAAAATACAGATCCAAAGTACCTTACAACGCGAAAATAATGCACGAAATTTATCCACATATAGCAATTACAAATTTTTAATCTATCGCTTCAATTCTATACCAAATTGGAACATATCAATGACCACAGATAAAAACGAAACAACCACTACAAAAACCATTAGCGGCGGTACTCTCACTGTCACGCAAAAAGAGAAACCATATAATGAAAGCCAGAATTATGGGGCTTTTGCCGCTATTAAAGCTGATGGTTCAGTTATAACCTGGGGATCGAATAAGTACGGAGGCGATAGCAGTACAGTTGCAAAAGACCTTGATGGTAGCATCGATGTGGTACAAATTTATTCTAATAAATATGCGTTTGCGGCATTGAGAGCTGATGGCTCTGTAGTCACCTGGGGCGATTACGTTAGTATCAGCACTGTAGCCAGTAAACTTACTGGCAATGTAACGCATATTTATTCAACGTATGCTGCTTTTGCCGCATTAAAATTGGATGGTTCGGTAGTAACATGGGGAAGAGGATGGGGCGGCGACAGTAGTGATGTTTTAAGTCAACTCAATGGTGTTACCGATGTTGAGCAGATTTATTCTGCTGGTACTGCATTTGCGGCATTAAGATCAGATGGTTCGGTAGTAACATGGGGGGGAATTGCAGGAGGGGATAGTAGTAAAGTAGCTAATCAAATTGATGGTAGTGTTGATGTGGTGCAAATTTATTCTAATGATGATAATGGAGCTGGAGCCGCTAATCGCCAAGCTCACGTAATTTCCAATCGTCCTCTGCCTCTTCTACAACTTCCTCCTTCTCTTCTTCGATGATCTCCTTCT
>CAIRCR010000022.1 GCA_903877065.1 uncultured Pseudomonadota bacterium | reverse complement strand
TGGATGCATCCTCAACTGAAGCGAGACTCTTAGCGACTCGAGCAAAAATAGTTTGCGCGTCCACTTCTCCACTTTTGAGGTACTTTTCAGATAAAACATCTACACTAATTGGCAAAATAACTTGTAAGCCCATCAGAACGGCAAGTAACAGCGCGTAATTTAAACCCATCACCGCATAAGTCACATAACTGACCGCACACAAAATCAACACTTCAGCGAATTTGCCACGCACATAATTGCCAATTTGTGTATCGACTTCGTGCCAAACATCAATACTCAAATGACGTTCTTTTGGCAAAAATTGCGTGAACCAAAACATCAGCAAGGCTTTATCTTTGAGAAGAAAAAACACCATCATCGGCACAAGAAATAAATAAATCATCGCGCTAATCAAACCCATCACCGACGCAGCCGAAACCGAAAGTAGGCTTTGGCTATAACTGAGCAATTCTTTTTGAGCAACTAACAAAATCTCTTGAATCTTACTTTCAGAAATCAATTTCGGATACAGTTTTGGCAAGCCCATAATGCCGCTTTGTGCGTGACTAATAATGTTTGGAACTTGTTGCACCAGTTCGACGGCTTGCTGTGAAATAATTGGAATTAAAATGAACAGCAAAAAAACAAGACACGTTACAAACAAAGAAAACACGAGCATCACGGCTGGAAATCTCGGCATTTCTAAACGTTCTATTTTGTGTACGATGCCTTCAAGTAAATACGCAATGCCAATTGACACAAAAACAGGCATCAACAAATTCGAGAGCGAATAAATCAGCACAAAACTGACGAATAAAATAATTGCTAGTGAAATGGCTTGTGAATTGGGCAAGAAACGCTTCAATACTCTATTAAGCAGGTGTTGCTTTTCAAATTGATCAGTTTGATTCATTTTAATTTTTTCAATTTAAGTAAATGCACACGACGACTGTCAGCTTTGACGACCTCAAACTTTAAATTATCAACCACTAAATTTTCGCCTTTGTGCGGCATATGTTCTAACTGACTGACGATAAATCCGCCAATTGTGTCATATTCATCGGTGGCTAATTGCGTCCCAAAATATTCATCGAAATCATCCATCGGCATCAACGCTTTCAACATATATTCACTTTCGCTACGCTGAAATACATAATTTTCATCCGAGTGATCATCATGTTCATCTTCGATGTCACCAACAATTTGTTCCAAAACGTCTTCAATTGTCACTAAACCCGCCGCTTGACCGTATTCATCAACAACAACCGCCATGTGATTACCGTTTGTGCGTGATTCTTTAAGCAACACATTTAAGCGTTTGCTTTCTGGCACGATACTGACGGAGCGCATAATGTCTTGGACTTGAAGCGTTTTATTTTCGAGCATTCGCGCTAACAAATCTTTGGCAAGCAATACGCCGATAACTTTGCTTTTATCACCATCAATGACGGGATAACGGGAATGTCCCGCTTCAGCAACCAGTGGCAAAATACTTTCGAGTGTTGCTTCTTTGGGCAAAACGACCATTTGCACACGCGGAATCATGATGTCGCGAACGCGCATTTGTGATACTTGCAAAACGCCTTCAATCATTGCCAGTGCGTCTGTGTCAAGCAAACTTCGCGTTTTTGCTTCGCGTAGTAATTCCACTAAATCATCAACATCTTGGGGTTCGCCAGTGAGTAAATGACTGATTTTGTCGAGCCAGGTCTTGTGGGGTGTTGCGGTGGTAGAGGATTCGTCACTCATAAGTCAGAGCCATTTTCGTAAGGATTAGGAATTGATAACGTGTGTAGTAAAGTAATTTCTTCTGATTCCATTTCTTGCGCGTCCGCATCGTCAATGTGATCGTAACCGAGCAAATGCAGCGTGCCGTGAATGACAATATGCGCCCAATGATTTATCAAAAGTTTATTTTGTTCAAATGCTTCACGTTCTAAAACGGGCGCACAAATCACTAAATCGCCGAGTAACGTGGGTTCATCAAGTTCCACGCCATCGGGTAGTTCAAAAGTAAAACTGAGAATGTTGGTCGCACCATTTTTGTGTCGGTACGTTTGATTAAGCTGTGCAGATTCGTTTTCATCTACGATTCGGACGACTATTTCTAACTCTTCGTTCAAATCGGCTAAAACGGTGTTTACCCAAAATTCCAACTGCGTGTCGCTGGGTTGCGAATCGGTGGCATAAATTCGCTGAATTTCGATTGTGTTCATTTTGTCATTTTTTGTTTGCTTTCAAAAGCTTCATAGGCTTCGACAATACGCATTACCAAAGGGTGTCGCACCACGTCACGCACACTAAAAAAAGTAAAACTAATTCCTTCAACTTCTTGCAAAACTTTCAACACATGATTCAAACCCGACATTTTTTCGGACGGTAAATCAATCTGTGTAATATCGCCTGTAATCACGGCAGTTGAACCAAACCCCAACCGCGTTAAAAACATTTTGATTTGTTCAACTGTCGTATTTTGTGCTTCATCCAAAATAATAAAGGCATTGTTAAGCGTTCTACCGCGCATGAATGCAAGAGGCGCGACTTCAATTACGCCTTTTTCGAGTAGTTTTTCGACACGCTCAATACCTAACATTTCGTGCAGTGCATCGTAAAGAGGGCGTAAATAAGGATCGACTTTTTGTGCCATATCGCCAGGTAAAAAACCTAATTTTTCACCCGCTTCAACGGCTGGACGAACTAAAATAATTTTGCGAACTTGTTCTGATTGCAGCGCGTGAACCGCACAAGCAACGGCAAGATAAGTTTTCCCCGTTCCAGCAGGTCCAATGCCAAAATTAACATCGTGTGCGACAATTTTTTGCAAATAGCCAATTTGATTTTCGCCACGTCCTTTGATTAAACCGTTTTTGGTTTTGATCACGATTGGCGGCAATGCAGGTTTTTCAGGCGGTAAATGGATTTCAATCGATGCTTCTTGCAATGCTAAATGCACCATTTCAGGTGTTAAAAAATCTTTTTCTGTTGCCGCAAATAACGTTTGCATTACTGTGCAGCAACCTGTAACTGTATCTCCCTCACCCGTGATTTGAAAATGATTGCCACGATTGGCAATTTGTACATTTAAACGTTTTTCCAAATGGCGCAAATTTTCGTTGTACGAACCACAAAAATTAACTAAACGGTCGTTTTCATCGGGGAGCAAAATTAAGTCTTGAGAACTCATGCCGCCGCCACCGTCGTCAAATCAATCATTCGTCCACGTAAGGAATTTGGCAACGATTCAGCAATAAAAATATCGACAAATTGTCCTGTTAAACGCGGATGCCCGATAAAATTCACGACGCGATTATTTTCAGTTCGTCCTTGCATTTGCAACGGATTTCTTTTGGATTGACCTTCAACTAAAACCGTTTGTGTTGTGCCAATCATATTTTCTGAAATCTCATTTGCCATTTCGTTAATTCGATTTTGAAAACGCTCCAAACGTTCTTTTTTTACGTCCATTGACACATCGTCGGCAAATTCAGCGGCAGGTGTTCCTGGACGTGCGCTATAAATGAAACTAAAAGACAAATCAAAACCAATTTCGTCAATAAAATTCATCGTTTCTTCAAATTCCGCATCCGTTTCACCTGGAAAACCAATAATAAAATCTGAAGATAAACAAATATCAGGACGCACAACGCGCAGTTTACGAATAATTTCTTTGTAATCCGTGATGACGTGACCACGTTTCATTTTTTGTAAAATAGCGTTACTGCCACTTTGAACAGGCAAATGCAAATGGTTCACGAGCTGTGGAATTTCAGCAAAGGCTTCAATCAATTCGTCGGTAAATTCCATCGGGTGTGACGTGGTGAAACGCAAACGGTCAATGCCTTCAATTGCCGCAACGGCGTGAAGTAATAATGAAAAATCAGCAATTTCGCCGTCTTCCATTTCGCCGCGATAGGCATTCACATTTTGTCCGAGTAAGTTAATTTCACGCACCCCTTGTTTTGCCAAAACGCGAATTTCTGCCAACACATCTTTTAATGGACGACTGATTTCTTCGCCGCGTGTGTACGGCACGACGCAATAAGTACAGTATTTGCTACAACCTTCCATAACTGACACGAACGCTTTAACACCATCGGCTTTCGCTTCAGGTAAATTGTCGAATTTTTCAATTTCAGGAAACGAAATATCGACAACAGGTTTATTATCAGAACGAACAGCATTTAACAATTGCGGCAAACGATGCAATGTCTGAGGTCCAAAAACCATATCCACAAACGGCGCACGTTTTTGAATCGCTTCGCCTTCTTGACTTGCTACGCAACCGCCCACGCCGATAATTACGTCAGGGCGTTTATCTTTGATTTTTCGCCATTTTCCCAATGCAGAAAACACTTTTTCCTGTGCTTTTTCACGAATTGAACAGGTGTTTAGCAATAAAACATCAGCCAATTTTGGGTCATCGGTCAATTCAAACCCGTGCGAGGCTTGCAAAACGTCGCGCATTTTGTCTGAATCGTATTCATTCATTTGGCAACCGTTGGTTTGAATGTAAAGTTTTTGGGTCATAATTTTTTAAGGGAGAGATTCAAGGTTTAAAAGTTTATAAATTCGTTCCGTCGCGCCCTGATTTTGGGTGACGAAATTTTTGGCATTTAAAATTAACAAATTTCGTAATTGAGGTTGGTTATACAGCTCGATGATTTTACTTTCTAATTCGGCAACGTTTTTACATTGAATTGCCGCTTGTGTGGCTAACATTTTTTCAGCAATCAACGCGAAATTTTGCATCGAAAATCCAAATAAAGTTGGCACGCCAATCGCTGCGGGTTCTAACACGTTGTGTCCACCAACAGGCACCAAACTTCCACCAACAAAAGCAATATCGACAGCGGCGTAAAACAGCTTTAATTCGCCTAACGTGTCGATTAAAAAAACGTCGGCTTTATTGTCGCATAATTGCTGTGATGTGCGGGTTACAACATTGAACCCCGCATTTTTTGCGAGTGTTTCAACAGATGCAAAACGTTCGGGATGACGTGGCGCGATTGCTAATACTAACCCTGGGATTTTTTCTTTTAGATTCGCATAAACATCAAGCAATAATAATTCTTCGCCATCGTGTGTACTCGCCGCTAATAAAACAAAACGTTGTGCGAAAAGTTGATTTTTTAACAATAAACCTTGCGACAAAATGTCATCTGCAATAGTTATGTCAAACTTGATGTTGCCTAAATTTTTTACAGACTGAGAATTTGCACCAATTGCAAGAAAACGTTCTTTATCATCATCGGTTTGGGTAGCACAAATTGTAATTGAATTGAGAGCGGGAATGACAAGAGAGGGTATTTTTTGATAATGACAAACTGATTTTTCTGTTAAACGTGCATTGATTAAATACAACGGAATATGTTTTGTCGCGCAAGCGTGATAAAGATTTACCCAAATTTCAGCTTCAACAATCACAGCTAAACTCGGTTTAAACGTCTGTAAAAAACGTTCAATAACATCAGGCAAATCGTAGGGAAAATAAACGTGTAAAACACTTTCGCCTAAAACCGCTTTAACTCTCGCAGAGCCTGTTGGCGTAGTGGTTGTAATTAGAATAGCGCGTTGCGGGTGACGTGATTGTATTAAATGAATAAGTGGGAACAAGGCTTCACTTTCACCGACTGAAACGGCATGAAACCAAACGACCCCTTGTGCATAAGTCTGTGCATAAAAACCAAAACGTTCAGACCAACGTTTACAATAAGCAGGATTTTTAAGACTACGCCAGAATAGACGTAAAATAACGAAGGGAGTTAAGCAATAAAAAAGAAGCGAATAAAGTCGTCGCATAAAGTGTGAGCAGTCGGGCGCAAAGTTAAACTTCACGCCTTTCAAGCTGGAAATTAAGCCTCAGCAGTAATTTTAATCGCAATTTTTGCATTAACATCGCTGTGCAAATGTAAATCCACTTCAAAATCGCCTAAATGACGGATCGTGCCGTGTGGCAAACGAACTTCGTGTTTTTCAATCGTAATGCCTGCTTTAAGAATTGCGTCCGCAATGGCGTGTGTGCCGATTGAACCAAACAAACGACCTTCGTCACCTGCTTTGTGTGGAATGATAATTTGCAATTTGCTTAATGCGTCTGCGCGAGATTGAGCGGCTAAGAATTTTTCTTTTGCCGCTAATTCTAACTCTGCACGACGCACTTCAAATTCAGCAATTTTCTTTGCTGTCGCGGCAACTGCTTTGTTTTGTGGAATTAAATAGTTTCTAGCGTAGCCATTTTTGATGCTGACTTTATCGCCTAAATCACCTAAATTCGCTATTTTTTCAAGAAGAATTACTTCCATCGATACATCCTCGTAATTGGTTTTTAAAGATTTGCGCCAAACTGCGCGTTTAATAATTTAATTAACGGTTTTTTATTTGTTTACATTGAATTTTTGTCGTAATTTCAACCACGCATCGGCAACGCCAATCGTTGCGATAGGAACCAGCAAATGCGGGATGAGAAATACAGTCACATAAAATCCGATGACTAAATAACGACCTTGTTTTAGCGGTGCAAGAAGGCTGTGAATGACGGCAGTTCCCACAAAGGTGTACAGCACAAATGCAAGAATACTTAAATTCCACGCAAGTTCAGCTACACCACCCGAAGTTAAAGCTGCAACACTGACTAAAGCAATACTGCCAAAGGCCAAACGTGGTGACGTGGATAAATCCAAATACTCGGTTTTGAATCCACCAGGATTGTAAAGCTGTGCTTGCCACCAACGTGCCAAAAAGAGGGCAAATATCCATCCAAAAATTGTACCTGCTGCAACAATGCCCGTCATGTAATGGGCAATGGCTTCGATATTCGACTGCATGGTTTCTAGCGAATTGTTAGCAGGAGCCATTTGTATCAAAAGATTTTGCCACATTTCAATTGCGTCTGGCTTATACAAATAAAAGCAAATAATGCCAACGCCGCCAAGTAACACTGCACTTTCGATAGCAAGAGCTAATTGCCGACCCGCACGTAATAAAAGCGCAATCACCCAAATTGGCAACCATAATACCGCGCCATAAAGCAATGCAAATGGTGTCCCCCCCATCAACACGCCTAATGCACCAAGAATTGCTAATGCAATCGCAAAAACCGTTAATCCTTCGTAAGCTCCGAGTCTTAGCGTCACTAACGCCACTGCTGCAGAACTGACAATACTAATGGGCGGCATAAACAACGACAAAAAAGCTAATCCGATAGCAGCCGTAACGGCTTGCCAGCGTCCTTTCATAATGTAAGTTGCTAAGAATCCCATCAGAGTTGTGATTTATTTGTGCGCGTCGCAATAAGGCAACAGCGCGATGTAACGCGCTCGTTTAATTGCGGTGCAGATTTGTCTTTGGTATTTCGCGGGTGTGCCAGTAATGCGACTCGGAACGATTTTGCCCGTTTCGGTAATGTAATCGCCTAACAAACCTAAATCTTTATAATCAATTTGAATGCTGTTTTCTGAGCTAAAGCTGCAGAATTTTTTACGTCTAATGTTGCGTGCCATGTTAATTCCGTAATGAATGGTAAAAAGGATTATTCTGCTGAATCTTCAGCATCAAAGTCTTCATCATCAGCATCGTCATCTAAATCATCGATGTCAATGCCAGGAGCTAAAGCAGCCGCTTCACGAGCAGCAGCGTCTTCGCGTGCCGCATTTTCTTCACGAATAGCGGCTTCTTTAGCGCGTATTTCAGCCGCTCTGTTTTCTTCAGCTGTTGAAGTCGCAATAATTGAAGGCTCTGTAATCGCTTCTTCTTGTAACAAAATCATGTTACGCAAAATCGCGTCATTAAAACGGAAACCACTTTCAAGTTCGGTTAATGCAACTTGGTCACATTCAACGTTCATTAAGACGTAATGGGCTTTGTGAACTTTTTTAATTGGGTACGTCATTTGTCTGCGTCCCCAATCTTCTAAGCGGTGAATTTTTCCTGATGTTGCTTCAACGATTGATTTATAACGATCAATCATGGCAGGAACCTGACTGCTTTGGTCAGGATGTACTAAAAAAACAATTTCGTAGTGTCGCACTATGTTTCCTTTTGGTTAAGCCTTCCATCACTATTATAAAAAATGGTAAAGCAAGGAGGAGCGGTATGCTCTGTAAAAGAACGACAATTATATATATTTTTCAGTTGATTGCAAAAGGGAACATTGTTTTTAAATTAAATTGTTTGAATATGTAAAAGTTTTTATTGTGCCTTATTGTTAGAATGTGCGATTAAATTTAAAACTTTTCAACTTTAATAATTTCCAATAAATGAAACCATCAATTGAACAAAAATTACAAAATTTGTGTGAACGTCACCACGAAATTTCAGCGTTGCTTTCTGAACCTGAAACACAAAGTAATCAAAATAAATTTCGTACATTGAGTCAAGAATACGCTCAAATTACTCCATTAGTGGAATGCTACAACCGATACGAAGATCTTTTGAAAGCATTAGCCACCGCACAAGAAATGGCAAATGACAGCGATCCCGATATGCGTGAATTAGCAAAAGATGAAATCAATGACGCACAAGATAAAATCGAAGCCTTGAAAAATGAATTGCAGGTGCTGTTATTGCCAAAAGATCCCAACGACAATCGCAACATCTTTTTAGAAGTTCGTGCGGGAACGGGTGGCGATGAAGCCGCAATTTTTTCAGGTGATTTGGCGAGAATGTATCAACGTTTTGCTGAACGCAAAGGCTGGCAGACTGAAATTATCACCGAAAATCAAGGCGAACACGGCGGTTATAAAGAAATCATTTTGCGTGTTTCGGGGCGTGACGTGTATTCACAATTGAAATTTGAATCAGGTACACACCGTGTGCAACGTGTGCCTGACACCGAATCGCAAGGTCGAATTCATACGTCAGCGTGTACCGTTGCAATCATGCCCGAAGTAGATGAAATTGACGCGATTGACATCAACCCTGCTGATTTAAAAGTTGATACGTTTCGTGCTTCAGGGGCGGGTGGTCAGCACATTAACAAAACAGAATCAGCAATTCGGATTACACACATTCCCACAGGCACGATTGTCGAATGTCAGGATGAACGTTCGCAGCACAAAAATCGAGCAATAGCAATGGCATTATTGTCGTCGCGTTTACTTTCGGTTAAACAGGAAAAACAACACGCCGAGCAGTCGTCGATGCGAAAATTACAAGTCGGTAGCGGCGATCGCTCAGAACGCATTCGTACTTACAATTACCCACAAGGACGTTTGACCGATCATAGAATTAACTTAACGCTTTATAAACTTGACGACATTATGGAAGGTGGTTTAGATCAAGTCATTTTGCCGTTGATTAGTGAACATCAAGCCGAATTATTGACGCAACTCGGTGATGATCAATGATTTAATTTTTCATAAGTTTTTAACTACATCTCTTTTTGTATATATATAATCATATGACCCAACGTCGTTTCTATACCGTTGCAGTTGGTTATAACTACATCTCCTTTTGTATATATTTAATCATATGACCAACCTAGTTTCTATACCCTTGTTATTGAGTATAATTATACTCATCATTGTATATATAATCA